>WLKV01000128.1 GCA_009701085.1 Actinomycetota bacterium
GCGATACGAGTTCCTTCGATACTTTCGATAGTGATACTTCCGCCGAGATTATGTACTCGCTCAATGAGACCGGGTAAACCGTAATGGCCATCTTGCACGTTCGCGCCTCCAATTCCATTATCAATCACTTCAAGACAGATGCGATTGTTAACGGAGTAGAGGTTGATTCCAATGTGGGTAGCCCTAGAGTGGGCGAGGCAGTTACGTAGGATTTCGGTAGTTATTGCCACGATTTCACTATGTTCATGCGGGGCAGCACAGATCTCTTCGAGATTAAGAGTGAGTTCTACTTCAGAGCAGAGCCCAGTTGCGAGCTCGCGAAGATGGATGTGCAGCGGCTCTTCACTCGCTTGGCGAAGGTCGAGAATTTCGGCTCGAACTTTTGCGATGAGTTCATCAACAGCGAAGCGAGTTTGGCGAATATCAGAACGTGCTCCTGCGGAGAGTGACTCTTCAGAGAGCAGGAGATCGAGTGAGTAGCCGATTCCAACTAAGTCCTGAGCGATGCCGTCATGAAGTTCCTGGGCGATGCGAATTCGCTCAGGTGTCGGCATCTCTCTACTCCTTCTCTCGATCTATTTGGTGAAGAGAGCCGTAATCTCTGCTGCGTATTTCTGTGCAATTACATGGCGCTTCAAAGATAACTTTGCAGTGAGTTCGCCACCAGCGATGGTGAAATCGCCTGGAAGAATTACAAACTTACGAATCGATTCTGCCTTGGATACAGCCTTGTTGGCTTCATCAACTGCTGTTTGAATGACAGCGATGAGATCTGGATCGTTGACGAGAGTATCGATTGTCGCGCCAGATTTATTATTGGCTGCAATCCAACCCTTGAGCATGTCTTGATCAATTGTGACAAGGGATGCAATAAATGGCTGGTTATCACCAACGACCATACATTGGCTGACCAATGGATGCGCACGTAGGCGATCTTCAAGGACTGCAGGCGCCACATTCTTTCCGCCAGCAGTTACAATGAGTTCTTTCTTGCGCCCTGTGATGTAGAGGTAACCCTCGTCATCGAGACGTCCGAGGTCGCCAGATCTAAACCATTCACCTTCGAAGACTTCCTGATTTGCAGCATCATTCTGCCAATAACCGCGCATAACGATTGGTCCCTTAATGAGAACTTCTCCATCATCTGCAATCTTGATTGTTGTGCCAGGAATTGGCCTTCCTACAGAGCCCACTCGCAAATTCTTTGTGAGGTTAAGCGTTGCACCTGCTGTTGTTTCGGTGAGTCCGTAGCCTTCAAGAATTGTTATTCCAGCGCCACGATAGAAGTGTCCAAGGCGCACACCGAGAGGTGCGCCACCTGAGATCGCTGCTTCGACGGAACCGCCCATTCCAGCGCGGATCTTTGAGTAAACAAGTTTGTCGAAGAGAGCGTGCTTCAGAGTAAGAAGTGGGTTAAAGCCGCGCTTATCTTTTCCTTCGCTATATGCGATAGCAACGTCAGCTGCAGCGCGGAAGATCTTGCCCTTGCCCGCGGCTTCAGCACGTGCTTCTGCTCCGTTATATATCTTTTCAAAGATACGTGGAACAGCGAGAACGAAGGATGGCTTAAATGAGGCGAGATCGGCCTGCAAGCGACCTACAGGATCGCTGCAATGCGCAAGGTGGAGACCGGCATGGATCGCACCGATTTCAACCATGCGACCAAAGACGTGAGCAACAGGTAGGAAGAGAAGAGTTGATCCGCCTGGCTTGAGGAAGAGGTCGCTTGCACCTTCAACAACATTTCCACATTCGGAGAGGAAGTTTGCATGTGTAAGTTGAACACCCTTAGGGCGACCAGTTGTACCCGATGTGTAAATGAGAGTTGCAAGACTTGCGGGAACGAGAGCGTTGCGGCGGCGTTCGATTTCATCGTCAGAAATATTTGAACCAGCGCCCTTAAGGATTGCGAGAACATCTTCTGTCATTACCCATACATGCTTCGTATGTGAAGGAAGCACGGGAGTGACGAGCTCGCGATGTGCAGGAGTTTCGACAATGAGACCAACTGAACCTGAATCGTTGAGGATCCAATCAACTTGTTCGGCAGAGGAAGTTTCGTAGATAGGAACAACGCAACCACCTGCATACCAAATAGCGAAGTCGAGAATGGTCCACTCGTAACGAGTGCGAGCCATGATTGCAACGCGATCACCAATTTGAATTCCAGCAGCGACGAGACCCTTTGCTGTTGCACGAATCTCTTCTTCTACTTGACGAGCAGTCAGTGGCTGCCAGCCATCACCGAGTGGTCGTGACATTGTGATGCGATCTGGTTCAAACCATGCGCGCTCTGCAATGAGATTGGTGAGGTTTCCTGCAGTTGCAGCAGGAATGATGGCTGGATTTGTGACTTCGTTCATGGCGCTAACGCTAGCGGGGGAGGCGGGCAAAAGGGAAGATTGGTAGCCTTACGACCATGTCAGAGAAAAGCGTTTCCACGGTCATAATCGATGCACCTCTAGCCGACGTACAGGCAGCCCTCTTTGAAATCGGCGCCTATCCCGAATGGCTCTCCAGCATTAAGAAGGCAGATGTCATCGAACGCGATGGTGAGAACCGAGTACTTAAAGCGAAACTCGCAATTGATGCGGGGATGATGAAAGACCGAGTGACCTTGGATTACGACTGGAGCGCAGCTCCTGCCTCACTCTCCTTCTCGATGGATGAAGCCGATCTCTTAACTCAGATGGATGGGACTTATTCACTCAAAGCGATCGACGCAGATTCAACTCAGGTGACCTACGAACTCACTGTTGCAGTGGGCCTTCCCGTGCCTGCAATGATGATTACAAAGGCTCAGCAACAGACAATTGATGCAGCGCTCAAGGAATTGGCTGAGCGAGTCGCATAAATGGGATACACGATCGGCGTTGATGTTGGTGGAACAAAGGTATTAGGTGGCGTTGTCGATGAATTCGGCGCCGTTCTCAAAACTGCTCGACGCGATACTCCACGCGAAGGTGGCGCAGCGCTTACCCAAGCAATCGCCGATGTAGCGAAAGAGTTAATGGCTGAATTCACCGTTGATTCAGTAGGTGTATCAGCAGCAGGTTTTGTCTCATCCGATCGAAAGAC
>WLKV01000129.1 GCA_009701085.1 Actinomycetota bacterium
AAGCGAGAAACCGCCGCTGCCATCTTTTCGGGGATTCCAAATACGCGCAGAGTAATCTCAGTAACAACTGCAAGGGTTCCTTCTGAGCCGACAATTAATCGTGCCAAGTCATAACCTGCAGAAAGTTTGCGAGTCTCGCGACCTGCGTGAATCACTGTTCCATCGGCAAGTACAGCAGTGAGCTTTAAGACGTTCTCGCGCATCGATCCATATCGCACAGTGGTGGTGCCGGCAGCGCCCGTTGAAGTCATTCCGCCGATAGTTGCATCGGCTCCTGGGTCGACAGAGAAGAAGAGCCCATCGTTAGCAAGCTTCTTATTGAGCGCCATGCGCTTCACGCCGGCTTGAACTGTGACGGTGAGGTCATCAGGTGAAATCTTTACAATCTTATCCATCTCACTGAGATCCAAAGAGATTCCACCAAAGAGCGGCAGAACGTGGCCCTCAAGAGATGATCCTGCACCGAAGGCGGTCACTGGAATCTTTTCAGCGTTGCAATAGGCAAGAACGTGTGAAACTTCTTCGGTGGAGTGAACGGTAACTACCGCAGATGGACGAACCGGTGGAAATGCAGATTCATCACGCCCGTGAGCATCGAGTACTGATTCGTTTTGAGAGATGCGACCGCTTACTAAAGCAGAAATGGCCTTTACTTGCGCGTCAGATAAATCAACGCGTTCTGTAAAAGCCATTTACATCTCGATTCTTATCGATACATGTGTAGCCCCGAAGGGATTCGAACCCTCGTAGCTGACTTGAGAAGCCAGAGTCCTAGGCCGCTAGACGACGGGGCCGTGCCAAAAAATAACTAGGACAAACATATTCAGTTGTAGGTACTGCGCTGGGGTACCAGGACTCGAACCTAGACTTACTGAACCAGAATCAGCAGGGCTGCCAATTACCCCATACCCCATCGTTCTTCAGATATTTTCGATGACTATCTCAAATATCTGGCATTGAACGTTCGCGCTTGGCGGCGCGAGGTTGAAGTTTACCCCAAAAATTAGAGTGCTAGAGCCTGCGTAATGCGGGCTAAGCAAGCCTCTTTCCCGAGCAGCTCCATAGATTCAAAGAGCGGTGGAGAAATGGTGCTGCCCGTTGTCGCAATGCGAAGTGCAGTAAATGCAATACGTGGCTTAAGGCCAAGCTCTTCAATCAGGGATGCACGAAGCACAGCCTCGATGGATTCGTGGTTCCATGTTGCAACGCCTTCAAGATCTGCAAGTGATCGCTTCAAAATATCCTTTGCCGCAGCATCAGTTATCTTGGAAACGGCCTCGGCATCGACAGCGAACTCCTTGACGAAGAGGAATTTAAGAAGCTGCGGTGCCTCATCTAACTTTACGATGCGCTCTTGAATAATTGGCAGAGCTTTCTTTACTAATTCAACTTCAGCATCGGTGCCAGTAATGACGCCTGCCTTAGTAAGGAATGGCATGGTCCAGGTAGCGAACTCTTCAAGGCTGAGCGCGCGAATCTTGTCGCCGTTGATTGCTTCAAGCTTCTTCATATCAAAGCGAGCAGGAGATGAGTGAACCTTTTCAACAGTAAAGAGCTCGGTGAGTTCCTTCATGGAAATGTTTTCACGGTCATCCCCTGGTGACCAACCAAGAAGTGCAAGGTAGTTACAGATTGCTTCAGGCAAGTAACCCTGTTCGCGATACCAAGCAATAGATACTTCACCATTGCGCTTGGAGAGCTTCGCGTTATCTTGGCCCATCACGAATGGAAGGTGAGCAAATACTGGGTAATCCTCAATCTTCACACCCATCGCTTGATAGACACGAATCTGACGAGGTGTTGATGAGAGCAAATCTTCACCGCGAAGTACGTGGGTGACGCCCATCAAGATGTCATCGACAGCAACAGCGAGTGTGTAGAGCGGTGAACCATCTGCGCGAACAAGTACAAAGTCAGGAACAAACTTGTGATCGAAAGTTACCTCGCCACGAATCTCGTCTTTAAAGGTAGTTGTGCCATCAGGCATACGCATACGGACAACGCCTTCACGTCCTTGCGCCTTAAATGCAGCGATTTGCTCTGCAGTTAACTCGCGGCAGTGGCCGTTATATCCAGGTGCAACATTTGCTTTGCGCTGTTCTTCGCGCACCGCCTCAAGTTCTTCAGGTGAGCAGTAGCAGTAGTAAGCATCTTTTTGATCAAGAAACTTCTGGGCCCACTCGGCATAAATTCCAAGGCGTTGTGATTGCAGGTATGGACCGTTTTCGCCACCGACTTCAGGGCCCTCATCCCATTGCAGACCGAGCCACTTCAGTGTGTCGATTGCAGCGTTGATGTATTCATCGGTAACACGCGTTGTATCGGTATCTTCGATGCGGAAGAGGAATGTGCCACCTGTGTGGCGCGCATATGCCCAGTCAAAGAGCGCAGTGCGGATATTTCCAACGTGTAAGTCACCGGTTGGAGATGGTGCGAAACGTACCTTTACCTTTTTGCTCATGGACGCGCGCTCACCTTATTGGTTAATTGGCCGAGGCCTTCGATGGATATAGCAATAGTAGATTTTTCTGGCATCGGGCCGATCCCTGCCGGCGTGCCAGTGATGATGACGTCTCCTGGAAGAAGTGTCATGACCTGAGTGACGAAGTGGACGATATCTTCGACTTTAAAGATCATGTCTGAAAGCTTTGCATCTTGCTTGATTTCACCATTGAGCGTTGTAGTGATGCGCTGAGTACCTGGAACAAACTCTGTTTCAATCCATGGACCTAGTGGGCAGAATGTATCGAATGACTTTGCGCGCATCCATTGGCCATCGCGCTTCTGTAGCTCGCGAGACGTAACGTCATTTGCCATGGTGTAACCAAAGATCACATCTTGCACGCGCTCTTTAGGAACTTCCTTGCAGACTCGACCAATAACAATGGCGAGCTCTGCTTCGTAATCAATTGTGGGCGCCATTGCAGGCCAGACGATTGTGTCGCCAGGACCAATCACTGAAGTATTTGGCTTGAGGAAGATGATCGGTTCATCTGGAACAACTCCGCCCATTTCAGCGGCGTGGTCGGCATAGTTCTTTCCGACTGCAACGATCTTTGAGCGAG
>WLKV01000013.1 GCA_009701085.1 Actinomycetota bacterium
CCACATCGGGTTATCGCGCACAGCGCTTTCTAGTATTTCTCAACCCCTTTGCACCTGAAGATTACAAATATGCCGGATGGCAACCAGCACATAGCTTGCTCGGTTTAGCCAGTGGCGGACTCTTCGGTGTAGGACTCGGTGGTAGCCGACAGAAGTGGGGAAATCTCGCTGAAGCTCACACTGACTTTATCTTCTCTGTTATTGGAGAAGAGCTTGGCCTTGTGGGAACTCTGAGCGTTCTTATCTTGATGGCAACTTTGATTTACTCAATCTTCCGCATCGCACTTCGTGCACAAGAACCGATGGTTCGCTATGCATGTGCAGGAATCGGATGCTGGATTACAGTGCAAGCATTTCTCAACATTGGCTCAGCAACGAGCGTTCTCCCTGTTGTAGGCGTCACGCTTCCTTTAGTCTCCTATGGCGGCTCAGCTCTCGTTGCAACCCTCTGCGCAGTGGGCTTTGTTGCCGGTGCAGCGCTACGAGATCCAGCTGTTCGCAAAGAAATTGTAAAGAAGCGAAGCAAGTGACTCGAGTACTTTTTGCAGGCGGCGGCACTGCCGGACATGTCGAACCAGCGATTGCAGTTGCACGTGAATGGCGAGCTCAGCATTTGGATTCAGAGATTGCATTTATCGGAACTCGTGAAGGGCTTGAATCACGACTTGTTCCTGATGCTGGATTTGAAATTCGTTACATCACGAAGGTGCGTATTGCCCGTCGTCTATCTCCCTCACTTCTTATCGCACCGTTTTCACTTCTTCGCTCCGTTGCACAATCTGTCTCACTGATGCGCAAGAGTGATTTAGTTGTGGGATTTGGGGGATATGTCTCAGCTCCCGCCTATCTAGCAGCAGCGCTCACACGCACCCCAGTTGTCATTCACGAGGCAAATGCACGTCCTGGCCTTGCCAATCGTTTAGGTGCACTCTTTACACCCCACACTGCAATTACTCATTCCATTGACTCAGGAAAGTTATCCGATGCGCTTCTTGCAGGGTTGCCACTGCGCGAAGATGTTGTGAGTGCATACAGATCAGCATCACATGATTGGTCGAAAGCGCGCAGTGATGCAAAGCGTCAGCTTGGTTTTGATTCAGCAAAGCCCCTCATCTTTATCTTCGGTGGTTCACAGGGATCTGTCGCCCTCAATCAAGTAATTGCAGATTCACGGTCAACGCTTCTTGCCCAAGGTATTCAGATTCTCCATGGAATTGGTGCTCGTAATGAAGCCCCTGCAGAAGTAGAGGGTTATCAACCACGCGGATATATCACCGATATGGCAACGGCATACCTCGGTGCAGATCTCATCATTTCTCGCAGCGGTGCAGTCACATGTGCTGAGGTAAATACCTTGGGTCGTTATGCGCTCTTTATTCCTCTGCCTATTGGCAATGGCGAACAAGAACTCAATGCGCGAGATCTTGTCTCGCAATCACGTGCAGAAATTCTTCCTCAGCGAGAGTTCACAGCGTCTTGGCTCACAACGCAGTTAAAGCGCCTACTTTCTCAAAGCTCCACCGCGCCCATCGCAGGTTCAGATATCGATATCAACGCTGCATCTAAGATGGTCTCACTCATGGAACACGCGCTGCACGGAGGTCGCTAAGTGGATTCGCTGAAAGGCAAGAAGATTCACTTCATCGGTATCGGTGGCTCCGGCATGAGCGGACTTGCTCGCATCGCACTTTCTGATGGAATCTCTGTCTCAGGCTCAGATGCAAAAGATTCATCAGTCCTTTCAGCTCTTCGCGCTTTAGGCGCCGATGTCTATTCGTCACACGAAGCAGCTCATGTTCAGGGCGCCGATGTTGTTATCTACTCCACCGCAATATCCGCAGCGAATCCCGAGATGGCATATGCAGTTGAACGCTCTATTCCTATTCTTACCCGCGCACAGGCTCTCGCACTTCTCATGAAGGGCTCAACGAGTATCGCTGTTGCTGGAACACATGGAAAGACAACAACATCCTCCATGATGACCGTTGCCCTTCAAGCATGCGGCGTCGATCCATCATTTGCAATCGGTGGAACTCTCACAGCATCTGGTTCTAATGCTCACCGCGGTACAGGTAACTTCTTCGTTGCCGAAGCAGATGAATCTGATGGCTCATTTGTTGAGTACAAACCTCTTGCTGCCATCGTCACCAATATTGAACATGACCACGTTGACTTCTTCCATACTCCCGAAGCGGTCACTCAAGTATTCGATGCATTTGCTGCAACGATTTCACCCGATGGCTTCTTGGTCTACTGCGCAGATGATGCGGGTGCCACGCGACTTGGCACTTCAGATGTTGCGTGCTCAACTATCTCTTACGGAGAATCCGAGAGCGCAGATCTGCGTATCGATCAGATAGATCTCAAGGCTTCATCATCATCGGCTCGCGTCATGTGGCGAGGACGCGCAGTCGGGCATCTCGAACTTCTCGTTCCGGGTCATCACAACCTTCTCAATGCAGCTGCTTGTATTGCCATGGGCCTCTCACTCGATATGCCTATTCATCAACTACTTGAAGGTCTTCACAGCTTCCGTGGTGCAGGTCGCCGCTTTGAGCTCAAGGCAACCGAACATGGAATTCGCATCATCGATGATTACGGCCACCATCCCACTGAAATTACCGTGACCCTCAATGCTGCGCGACGTTATGCAGGAGAAGGTCGCGTACTTGTCATCTTCCAGCCACATCGATACTCGCGTACGCAGGCATTTATGGATGATTTTGCAACATCACTCGACCTCGCTGACGATGTCACGCTTCTAGAAATTTATGCAGCGAGCGAGAAACCAATCCATGGAATCAGCTCATCGCTCATCGCAGAGAAGATGACTAAAGGTCATTTCATTCCAAATTTTGTAGCGGCATCTGAACGCGTCATCCAATTAGCAAAACCAGGTGATGTGATCATCACCTTGGGTGCGGGAGATGTAAATTCACTTGCACCTATCATCGCCGAAGGGCTGCAACGACGCTTTGCGTAAATTCACCAAGATTCCTCTTGCCGGAGTAATTGTTGCCGTCCTCTTTGCAGGACTTGTCTATCTCTTTGCATGGTCATCCATCTTCTCTGTCTCCTCCATAGCAATCAGTGGCGCTCCTACCCCTGATACACAGAGCACCATTCTGAAAATTGCAGACCTTTCCCCGGGGCAGAAGTTAGCTCGCGTAGAACCGCGCGCTATTGCACATCGCATCTCGCATTTAACGTGGATTAAGAACGTTGAGATTTCTCGCAATTGGATCAATGGCAAGGTAGCAATTGCCATCACACCAAGAACTCCGACTGCATATTTCAATGGAGCAACGATCGATGCCTCCGGAACTATCTTCACCTTGCCTGGATTTAGCGGGGGAGACCTACCTCGAGTCTCTGCCTCAACTCCACAACTCGGACTCTCTGCCATTACCCTCTTTCAAGGTCTTCCTCGAGATTTCAAATCCCAGGTGATTTCTCTCTCGGCCCATAACGATTCCAATTTTGCGATGCAGGTAACCCTCAATGGTCGCGAGATCAGGGTCCTCTGGGGCAAGAATGAGAAGAGTGAGTTAAAGATTGAAGTAATTCAGGCACTTACAGCTCTTGAAGAAAATAAAAATATTCGACGTATCGATGTCAGTGCTCCACATGCACCGATTGTTAAGTAATCACATCGATAAAAGATTGAAAAAATAACTTTCTATCTATCAAGTCATGGTTGAGAAAAAAGTTCGTGGCGGTCTTTGATTAGTACTGAGTAACCCCATACGTTGCCGCCATCAAAGAGAGTAGAAATGTAATTCTCAAGTAGAGGTTTACAGTTCTTAAGGGGGACTCACGTGGCTGCACCACAGAATTACTTAGCTGTCATCAAAGTTGTCGGTATCGGCGGCGGCGGAGTAAACGCAATCAATCGCATGATTGATGTCGGATTAAAGGGCGTTGAGTTCATCGCAATCAATACAGATGCACAACATTTATTAATGAGTGATGCAGATGTGAAATTAGATATTGGTCGTGCATCTACAAAGGGTCTCGGCGCAGGCGCTGCACCTGAAAAGGGAAGACAAGCTGCAATCGATCACACTGAAGAGATTGAAGAAATTCTTCGTGGCGCAGATATGGTCTTCGTAACTGCAGGAGAAGGTGGCGGAACCGGAACAGGTGGAGCTCCCATCGTTGCAAAGATTGCGCGTGATCTCGGTGCACTCACTATCGGTGTTGTTACCAAGCCATTCTCATTTGAAGGAAAGATCCGTTCACGTCAAGCAGAAGAAGGAATTGAACTTCTCCGTGAACAAGTAGACACACTTATTGTTATCCCTAACGATCGCCTTCTTGCAATTTCAGATCGCTCTATCACTGCAGTCGATGCATTTAAGAGCGCAGACCAAGTTCTTCTCTCTGGCGTTCAAGGAATTACAGAAATTATTACGCAGCCTGGTCTTATCAACCTCGACTTCGCAGATGTAAAGACAGTCATGACAGATGCAGGTTCTGCACTCATGGGTATCGGATCTGCTCGTGGAGATAACCGCGCAACTCGTGCAGCTGAACTTGCTATCTCAAGTCCACTCCTCGAGGCATCTATCGATGGCGCAATGGGAGTTCTTCTCTCTGTTGCAGGCGGTTCTGATCTTGGTCTCTTTGAAATCAACGAAGCGTGCGAGCTTGTACAAGCTGCTGCTCACCCAGATGCACGCATTATCTTCGGTACAACTATCGATGATGCCCTCGGCGATGAAGTTCGCATTACCGTTATCGCAGCTGGCTTTGCCGGTGGCGAACCAAAGAAGGTCGAAATGCCAGTCATCAATGCAACAACTCTTGGTGGGGTAGCAGATCCGATTCCTTCCAATGATCCACTCTCAGTGGCTCTCGATTTGGATTCATCACCACGCAAGCGCATTACATTTGAAGAGCTCGTCTCTGAAGATGAAATTGATGTTCCAGATTTCATGAAGTAAAACTTCTTCAATGAAGTATCGCTTTACCAATCGCACCGGTGGCGCAAGCTCCGGTGCTTTTGCATCTCTCAACTTGGGTACTCACGTCTCTGATGATTTTGAAACAGTCCTTGCCAATAGAGCGCGCCTTTCAGAGGAGCTAGGGCCAATTCAATATATGTCGCAGGTGCATGGCAATCGTGTGGCAATTATTGAAGAGGTAACTGATGAAGATCCCACTGCAGACGCGCTGGTCACTGGAATTCCAGGTATCTCACTCGCTGTGCAAGTAGCAGATTGCATTCCACTTCTCTTACATTCGCCACAAGCAGTTGCGGCGGTTCATGTAGGTCGCAAAGGCCTTGTCAATGGCGTTGCACTCGCCGCTCTTGAAGTCATGCGCGATATGGGTTCATCAGAGATCACAGCAATTATCGGACCATCAATTTGTGGTCCTTGTTACGAAGTTTCACAAGAGATTCATGACGAAGTTGTTCCACTCCATCCGACTGCAAGCGCAGTGACGCCTCAAGGAACTCCTGCTCTTGATTTACCGGCGGCGCTTCGTGCCGTCCTTGAGAGCGCAGGCATCTCAATCCTCGATGAGTTCCGTTGCACTCATGAAAATAGCGATCTCTATTCATATCGCCGTGATGGCATCACTGGTCGCCAAGCTGGGATCATTTCTCTATGAGTCGTCGTGATGAGTTAGCCTCCAATCTTGCGGCGGTACAGGCACGCATCAAGAATCCAGCCGTCACGCTGATTGTCGTAACCAAGACATATCCCGTATCCGATGTGCAAATTCTGAGCGAATTAGGAGTCAAAGATTTCGGCGAGAACCGCAACGAGGAAGGCCTCGCAAAGTCAGCGGAGGTCAATGCTCGTTGGCATTATCAGGGCGAGATTCAGAGCAGAAAGTTGCGCGACATCGCACAGTGGGCCGATGTGGTGCACTCACTCGATACCGCAAGCCATATTGCAAAGCTCGCTACCGTTACATCAAAGCCCCTCGATATCTTTCTTCAGCTATCTCTCGATGGTGACCCATCGCGTGGGGGAGTCATCGAATCCGAACTCCCAGCACTTGCAGATATCGCTCTCGCATCATCGAATCTCAATCTCGCCGGGTTGATGTGTGTCCCACCGGTGGCTGCAGAACCTCGAACAGCCTTTACAGAAATCGCCACGGCTCATCGTAGATTTATCAGCAGATACCCCGATGCGACCTCGCTCTCGGCAGGAATGTCAGGTGACTTCGAAATCGCGATTGATTGTGGAGCGACACATATTCGCGTAGGTAGCTCAATCCTCGGCTCTCGTACCACCCGCTAGTAACCTAGCCATATGTCAGCACTCAATAAAATGATGGGCTTCCTTGGCCTCGTCGATACAGATGAAGAGACCACAGTTTCCGAAGTTCCAGCGCGCGCTGCAGTTGCACGTCCAACTCGCGAACGCACAGGAGTAACAGTTCTCGGATCACACCAACCAGTTCAGCGCGTTGCGCCATCGCAACCAGAGCTCATCGACGAAGCTGCATCTTCATACAACATCATCACTCTTCAACCACGTTCATACTCTGAGGCTCGCAAAGTTGGCGAGTTCTACCGCGAAGGTAACCCAGTCATTATCAACCTCGATGACATGGAAGAGTCAGAGCGTAAGCGCCTCGTTGACTTTGCAAGCGGTCTCGTCTTTGGACTCCACGGACGTATCGAACGCATCAGCCTTAAAGTTTTCTTGCTCTCACCTGCAAATGTCTCTGTGAGCAATGAAGATAAGACAGCTGCTCAGGCAAGCTTCTTTAATCAGAGCTGATCCATTTCATGCTCTCTTCAATACTGATTCAACTCTTAGGGCTCTTCAAGCTCGCCCTCTTTGCACGCATCATCATTGATTACGTTCGTATGTTTGCGCGCAACTGGCGACCTAACGCAATTTTCTTAGGCTTCTTCGAGCTCGTCTATTCGATTACAGATAAGCCAATGCGTTTTGTGCAGCGCTTTGTTCCACCGCTACGCCTAGGTGGCGTTGCGATTGATCTCTCTTTCATCGTCTTGCTGATTGCAATCAATATTGCGCAAACAGCAATACACATCTTGCTCTAAGGCTTACGCCTTCTTCAGAGCAACTCCAACGCCAAGTTCATTCTCTTCCTGAGCTACGGTTGCATCGTGTTCAAATGAGAGCGCCAATACTTCTTCGGAGATATGTGCTGAGTTCTGCGTAATTGTTTCAACCAATTCAGCAGGAGCATTCCAGCGCACAGAGATGCGATCGGAGATTTCAAAGCCATCGCTCTTGCGACGCTCTTGAATCAAACGAATCACTTCACGTACATGGCCAGAAGCAATGAGAGCTGGGGTCATAGCGAGGTCGAGGGCAACGCTTTCGCCGTCGTGGCTTGCAACCATCCATCCACTCTTGGGAACTTCGGTGACGACAAGATCATCGAGATCAATCTCGAAATCTCCGAGCTTGGCACTTCCGGTTGAGCGAAGTCCCTTCACGAGAGAAGTGGCATCAGCGGCAGAGATGAGTTTGGCGACATCCTGTACAGCTTTGCCGTACTTAGCTCCGAGTGATTTGAAGTTTGCCTTGACTGAGATATCAACGAGATCTCCATCTGCGTGCGCGATATCTTCAAGATCGAGAACGTTCAGTTCATCGGAGATCTGCGCCTTCATATCATCGGGAAGAGATGACCAACCTTGTGCTGAGATAAGAGCGCGTTGCAGCGGTTGGCGAATCTTGATTGCTGACTCTGCACGAGCTGCGCGACCTAGTTCTACAACGCGTCGTGTCATAGCAACTTGCTCATTCAGCGAGGCATTGATGAGAGATGCATCAGCGACGGGGAAATCGGTGAGGTGCACAGATGCAGCGGCCTGTGTATCAGAAGTGCGTATAAGAACCTGCCATGTATGTTCTGCAATAAATGGAACCATCGGAGCGAGTAACTGCGTGATGGTTGTAAGACATTCGTGCAAGGTTGCAAGGGCTGCAACATCGCCATCCCAGAAGCGACGGCGCGAACGACGTACATACCAGTTTGAAAGATCATCGATGAAGCGAGCCAAGACTCGTCCTGCGTTCTGAGAATCAAAGTCGTTATATGCCTTATCAACTTCAGCAATTAGCGCATTGAGTTCACTGATGATCCACTTATCCATCATCGAACGGTCTTTGAGAGCAGGGCTCTGTGAAAGCTCGAAGTTCGATGCTTCTGCATAGAGCGCATGGAAAGAGATGGTGTTCCAGTAAGTCAGCAAGGTTTTGCGGACAACATCAGAGATTGCATCGTGACCGACGCGGCGGGCAGACCATGGTGAACCAGCTGCCAACATGTACCAGCGAACGGCATCTGCACCATGTTGATCCATAAGCGAGATAGGTTCGAGGACGTTGCCGAGGTGCTTACTCATCTTGCGACCATCTTTATCCAAGATATGGCCGAGGCAGAGAACGCTCTTATAGGAACTTTCATCGAAGACAAGAGTTCCGATAGTCATCAAGGTGTAGAACCAGCCGCGAGTTTGATCGATTGCTTCGCAGATAAAGTCGGCAGGATATGCAGCTTTGAACTTCTCAACAGATCCTGGTTTGTGAGGGTAGCCCCACTGCGCAAATGGCATTGCACCAGAGTCGTACCAGCAGTCGATAACTTCAGGAACACGATTCATGGTGGCCGAACATTCAGTGCAAGCAAATGAGATGTCATCCACGAATGGACGATGTGGATCCAGGTTGCTCAGCTCTTGTCCGGCAAGTGCGCCAAGTTCTTTCAGTGAGTCGACGCAGATCTCATGCTTATTTTCGCAGCGCCAGATAGGAAGGGGAGTGCCCCAATAACGGTTACGTGAAAGCGCCCAGTCAATATTGTTATTGAGCCAATCACCATAACGACCTGTCTTAATCGTTTCTGGATGCCAATCAGTCTTCTGATTTTCGCGGATCAACTCATCTTTAATTGAAGTAGTACGGATGTACCACGATGGTTGCGCGTAGTAGATAAGCGCTGTGTGGCAGCGCCAGCAATGTGGGTATTCGTGCTCGTATGGTTGATGCTTATAGAGAGCACCGGATGCTTTGAGCTCTTTCACAAGCGGCTTATCTGCCTCTTTAAAGAACATTCCTCCGACCACTGGAACATCTGCGAGGAACGTTCCATCTGGCGCAATCGGATTTACAACGGGCAGACCGTAAGAACGACAGACTAATAAGTCATCTGCTCCGAAGGCAGGGGATTGGTGAACAAGACCAGTTCCATCTTCTGTGGTGACATAGGTTGCGAGCACAATGAAATGTGAATCTGGAATATCCAGGTAATCAAATGGGCGCTTATATGTGATGCGCTCAAGATCTTTACCTTTGATAGTCTTGAGAATTTCTTGCTCACCAGCGACCTTATTCAGAAGTGGCTCAGCTACGACAAGGATTTCACTCGCTTCTTCAACCGTAGTCTTTACCACGACGTAATCGACTTCAGGATGAACTGCGATAGCGGTATTGGAAACAAGGGTCCACGGAGTTGTTGTCCAAACGAGGAATGATGCGCTGAGATCGGCGAGTTCACCTGATGTGGCAGGAAAGCGAACAAAGACGGATGGATCAACAACAGTTTCATATCCTTGAGAAAGCTCGTGATCTGAAAGTCCAGTACCGCAGCGAGGGCAGTATGGAGCGACTCGATGGTCTTGAACGAGAAGGCCCTTCTTCCAAATCTCTTTGAGACTCCACCAGACGCTCTCAACATATTCTGGAGCCATCGTCCAATAGGCTTCATCGAAATCAACCCAGAAGCCCATGCGCTCGGTCATGG
>WLKV01000130.1 GCA_009701085.1 Actinomycetota bacterium
CCGCGCATGGGATCGATGGCAGAGATATCTAGGAAGCGCGCATCGTCATCGAGATCGCTTCCAAAGGCGTTGAGTGCTCGCACGGGTAGAGCAAGGCGAACTATCTCTTCTTGAAGTTCCTTCCAATCAAAGTAAGTGATGTTCTTTACCGGAAGCGGTGCAGAACCACCGATTGCCGCATTTGACCATGAAGCTTCCAGAAATTCTTGATTAGTCTCGATGAGGTCTGCTGTGCGAGAGCGAATTCGTTCATCGTCGATGAAAATTACTTGCGTACCCTTGGGCATCCGATCAAGAATTGTTTCAAAGTCGTCGGTGAGAAGAGGAATGAGAGATTCCATTCCATCAACGATGGTGCCTTGCGCCACCTTGTCGAGAATTTCGAGGGCGCTCGGATATTGGCTCTTAATCTTTTCCGCGCGTTCACGGATGTTTTCAGTCAGCAACAATTCACGGCACGGCAAAATCGCTAATTTTCCTACAACTGCTTCGCTTGTGCGCTGATCTGCAACTTCAAAGTAACGCATCTCTTCAATTTCATCACCAAAGAAATCGATGCGAACGGGGTGCATGGCGAGCGGCAAGAAGACATCGACGATGCCACCACGAACTGCAAACTCTCCACGCTTTTCAACGAGGTCAGTACGAGTAAATGCGAGTTCGGTCAGATGTGTAATGAGCTCGGTCAGGCTAATCTCTTGGCCAATCTCGAGAGTCCATAGTGGGCTCTTTGCAAGCGTCGCGATAAAGCGATGGATAGCTGCGCGCACTGGTGCAACAACGATGGGGTTAATCGGGTTTTCAGTGAGTGAATAGAGAGTCGAAAGTCTGCGAGCGACAGTGTCGCTGCGCGGACTTAATCGTTCATGAGGAAGGGTCTCCCAGGCAGGAAATTCGTAGACTGTTGAGTGAAGGCTCTTGAGATATTCAGTGAGATCTTCGCTTCCACGGCTTGAGCTTGTGACAATCAGAAGTGGCTTCTCTTGCGCGGCTAAAGCGATGAGGAATGGATAACTTGATGCAGGCGCGATGATTTTGGAGGAGTCGCTGAGCGCAGCGGCGACTTCGGTATCACTATGTAATACCGAGAGAATTCCTCTCATCTCGACAAGCCTCCAAACGCCTTAAGGCCCCACTTCAAAAAGAAGGGGGGCGAACAATTACAGTCTATCGGCCTCTCTCCATCTGTGATAATTCTCCAGTGACCCAGATTCGCTCAAGTGAGAGCCCACAAACCAAGAACCTGGTTGCATCAGATGATGCAACACTGCGCAGCGATGTGCGACGCCTTGGTGATCTCCTCGGTCAATCCCTAGTTCGACAAGAAGGTCAGCAACTTCTCGACCTCGTCGAAAGTGTTCGTAAAGGCGTGCGCGAAGGTAGCGGCGTTGAGATTCTTGAAAAACTCTCTGTCGATGAATCAGTTCAGCTTGTACGAGCATTTAGTACTTACTTCCATTTAGCGAACGTTGCAGAACAGGTACACCGTTCACGCGTGCTTGCAGAAGTTCGCTCGCAAGGCGGTTCGTGGATTACTCGCGCTATCGACAAGATTGAAGATGCAATAAAGAATCCTGTTGCAGGTCACGAAATTTCTCATGCTGACTTAGAGAAGTGGATTGGCGATCTCGATATTCGCCCCGTCTTTACAGCGCACCCCACTGAAGCAGCGCGCCGTTCTATCTTAAGTAAGCTCGGCGAAATTGCTTCACTTCTTGATACTCCTAAGACGGTGACACAAGATGAACGCCTTGCAGAGACTGTGGATCTCTTGTGGCAGACCGATGAACTCCGCCTTGATCGCCCTGAACCTCTTGATGAAGCGATGAACGCGCTGTATTACCTCGATGACCTTGCAACAAATACAGTTCCTGAAGTTCTCAACGACTTTGCTCGCGAACTCAAGCGTCTCGATATCAACCTTCCAGTCACTGCTCGTCCTCTGACATTTGGTACATGGATCGGTGGAGACCGCGACGGTAACCCCAACATCACTCCTGAAATCACTGAGCAAGCAGTCGTTCTTCAGGTAGGACATGCAATCCGCACAACAATCACCGCAATGAACCGTCTGCGCCAGATGCTCTCTGTCTCTACACGTATTGCTGGTGCAACCCCCGAACTCAGCGCTTCTGTTGAGGAGGATCTCAAGAACATTCCTGAATTTGAAGAGCGCTTCTTGCGTCTCAATGTCCAAGAGCCATACCGACTTAAGGCAACTGCAATCGTGCATCGCCTTGCATTTACTCGCGAACGCCATGCTGCTCGCGGTCCTCATGTTCCTGGTCGCGACTACAAGAACACTGACGAACTTCTTGCAGACCTTACTTTGATGCGTGATTCACTCTTTGCTCACCGCGGTGAACTCCTTGCTACCGGCTTACTTGAGCGCACTATCCGAACAGTTGCAGCCTTTGGCCTTACCCATGCAACCCTCGATATCCGCGAGCACTCAGATGCACACCACAACGCTTTGAAGCAGATGATTTCAGGCGATTACATCGAACTCTCGCATGCAGATAAGTTCCCGATCCTTGTGAAGCAGTTGGCTTCTTCTGAAAAGCTTGACTCCTCCAAACTCGATGCAGCAGCCGCTAAGACACTCAATACCTTTGTCGCAATTGAAGATTTAATTGAAAGATTTGGACCTGAAGTCATCGAGACTTACATCGTCTCTATGACAAAGGGCGCTGACGATCTCATCGCTGCCACAGTTCTTGGTAAGCAGGCAGGTCTTGTAGATATCGATAAAAAGGTTGCCAAGATTGGTTTTGCTCCACTTCTTGAAACTGTCGCCGAGCTTCGTGCGGCTGGAGAAATCCTCGAGAAACTTCTCGCAGACCCTACCTATCGCAAGCTCGTCGAGCTTCGCGACAATGTGCAAGAAGTCATGCTCGGCTATTCAGATTCCAATAAAGATGCAGGAATCGCTACATCGCAGTGGGAGATCCACCGTGCACAACGCACCTTGCGCGATGTTGCAATGAAGCATGGCGTCAAACTTCGCTTATTCCATGGTCGCGGCGGTTCTGTCGGTCGCGGTGGCGGTCCTACCTATGAAGCAC
>WLKV01000131.1 GCA_009701085.1 Actinomycetota bacterium
CTGCACCCGTTGCACCTTTCTCACCCTGCGGTCCAGCTGGACCTGCTGCACCCGATGTAGTTGATGCATTTGTCACTGTCTTTCCATCAGTTCCATTCTTTCCATCACTTCCATTCTTTCCATCACTTCCATTCTTTCCATCACTTCCACTTGCACCTGCCGCACCTGTTGGGCCTTGCAAGTTTTGAGGAGATGGCCACTTTCCATTTGTCTTCGGACCGAAAAGTAAAAGACTGCGCGTATCAATATAGAAATCACCATTAATTCCAACGCTGCTAGTTGGTGAACCTTTTCCATTTAAAATCGTATTTGGAATTGATGAAGCGCTACGGCCCGCTGCATCTGCAGAGTACGAGGTAAGAGCTGATGAAAAGATTGCAATAGTTGCAAGGATTGCTAGACGGTTGCGCTTCACTGGTGACCTCCAGGTCGTTGGTATGTAACCAGTGTGAAGAGGCGTCGCACATCCTTAAATCGGGCAATCCCCCACATTTCTCTCAGAAATGCGGGGTGGCCACGCGTAAGTGGCTCACAAGATTCGCCCGCAAACTCCCAAAGTGCTCACAGGTAAACGGGATACCTTTCTGAGCATAAGGCGGTTTATTACTCACAAGTCGATACGAGGGTGTCGACACAAAGTACGGGACAGGAGACATGCAAATGTCAACAAAGAAGAAGATTGCATCGATCGTAATTACGACCGTTGCACTTACAGCAGGAACTGTTGGAATCTCTTCAGCAGCATCAAAGTCAACGACAACTCGAGTGTCAGTGACTAAGGCATCAGCAACAGGGGTAAAAGGTCCTCGCGCAGAAGTTGCAGCAGTACTTACAGCTCTTGTCACAAAGGGAACAATCACTCAGGCGCAAGCCGATGCAATCACAGCAGCTCTTGCAGCAGCGGAAACTGCAGCGCATGCAAATGATGGAATCGGTCCAAAGGGCGGTCTCGGAATCGATAAGTTAGCGATTACCGCATCAACACTTGGCATTGACTCAGCAACAATTATTACTCGCCTCAAGGCTGGTGAAACTATTGCTGCTATCGCTGGTGCAAAGAAGGACGCACTAATTGCAGCACTTGTTGCAGCTGAGACTAAGGCAATTGATGCAGCAGTAGTAGCTGGATCATTGACTGCCGCACAAGCAACAACATTGAAGTCAACACTGACTGCTCATGTCACTGAAGAAGTTAACTCAACACTTCCAATGGGACCAATGGGTGGCGGTAAAGGCGATCGTGGTGGCAAGGGTGGACGTGGACATGGCGGACCAATGGGTGGAGCTCCAGCTGCACCAGGTGCGACAACACTTACTCTCCCAGCAGCACCAGCACAGTAATTAAGTATGTAATCCTCCTTGGGTAGAAAAACCCGTCACGTAAATGCGTGGCGGGTTTTTCATTGCCTGCACGCACCGTGCTTAAATTGCGCATGCGCATTCATATCGGCAGCGATCACGCTGGCCTTGATTTCAAGAATGAACTCATTACTCACCTCGTCATGAATGGCCACGACGTTACAGATCACGGTCCTTACGAATTTGACGCGCTCGATGATTACCCAGATTTCTGTATCCCTTGCGCCGAATCCGTAGCAAAGGACCCAACCTCAATGGGAATCGTCCTTGGCGGTTCAGGCAACGGCGAACAGATGGCTGCCAATAAAGTAAAAGGAATTCGCGCCGCTCTTGTCTGGAGCATCGAGACCGCAAAGCTTGCGCGCGAACATAACAATGCAAATGTCATCGCAGTCGGTGGACGTATGCACGAGGCAGATTTTGTAAAGCAACTCATCGATACATTTATTGCAACGCCATTTCCTGGCGATGAGCGCCATGTGCGCCGCATTGAAAAGGTTGGAAATTACGAAGTAACGGGAGACCTTTAACTCTTGAAGTAACGCAGGTCGTTGACCTGGTGATCTTTGGTAAGTCCTTGTCCTTCAAATCTCGTCACTGGTCGCCATTCAGGGCGTTCGACTACTCCCCCAGTAAATAGTGGAGATGCTGCAAAAACCTCTTGGATGTACTCGGCATAAGGAACCCAGTCGGTAGCAATATGGAAGAAGCCGCCATCTTTAATCTTTGGATGAATGAGCTTTAAGAATTCGGCATTAATAATGCGACGTTTATTGTGCTTCTTCTTCGGCCACGGATCTGGAAAGAATAAGTGAACTCCATCAACTGACTTATCGGGAATCATCGTCTGGAGAATTGGATGGGCATCGCCTTCAATAATTCGAATATTGGAAAGTTCGAGCTCTTCAATCCGCGCCATCAGCTTGCCGATACCTGGCTTATGAATCTCAACTGCGAGAAAACCTGTCTCTGGAAAATCGCGACCAATCAGCGCAGTCGCTTCTCCCATGCCGAAGCCAATCTCAAGAATTACTTGCTTTGATTCAGGGAAGAGTTGGGTGGGGTTGATTGGGGTGAGGGAATAGTCGATTCCATATTTCCCCCAATACTTATCGAGGGCGCTCTGTTGGGGGCCGGTGATGCGCGTTCCGCGTATGCGATAGCTGCGAATCGACGGTTGTTCCATTCCACAATCCTAACTTGTGACGGATGCGCGAGTTGGTGGTTGGATAAGGCGATTAATTAACCCTAAGGAGCACCCGTGCCAGGCACAAATATCAAGCAGGTTGAAGCAGCAGAACGTTCATCACTCATCAAAGTTTCTCGCTACTCAATCGATCTCGACCTCACCACTGGCGCTGAAAACTTCCGCGTTAAGACTGTCGTTCACTTTGCTGGATTGAAACCTGGAGCAACTACCTACATCGACTGCGTTGGCAGCAAGGTCATCAGCGCAAAGCTCAACGGCGTCGACTTTGATCCTAAATTCGATGGCGAGACAATTTATCTTCCTGCGATTGCGGCAGAGAACGTTCTTGAAATCGAACACGATGGCATTTACTCAAACTCAGGTGAAGGTCTCCACCGCTTCGTAGACCCCGCAGATAACGAGGTCTACCTCTATACCCAGTTCGAAACTGGCGATGCGCGTCGTATGTATGCCTGCTTCGATCAACCAGATCAGAAGGCAAC
>WLKV01000132.1 GCA_009701085.1 Actinomycetota bacterium
ATGGCGGACAAGAAAGCCAATGCGGTTGGCTCAAGGATAAATTCGGAGTCTCATGGCAGGTAACGCCAACGGAGATGGGTACCTACTTAGGTGGACCCGATGCAGAAGGACGCCAGCGCGCTACACAAGCGATGCTTGAGATGAAAAAGATTGATCTTGCCGCTATGAAGAAGGCTTACGAAGGAAAGTAACCCGAGCACTTTCTTATGGCGACCCTGAAAGCACATTTGGAATCGCCCGATCAATCTGTGCGCCTCAAAGCAGCGCTTGCAGCAGGCACTTTTCCAAAGCCTGAATACATCGATGTCTTAGTTTCACAATGCGCCCTCGAACCTGATTTCTTTGTGCGAGACACACTCACATGGGCACTCATGCGAAATGACGTTCCCAAAGTTGTTGATCGCTTAAAGCCTGAATTGGTTTCGGAGAATGCCCAAGCAAAGAGTCAAGCGCTTCACACTCTTACCAAGATTGCTGACAAGCAGTTCTATCCGCTGATTACCAACGAGCATCTCTTTGATTCTCACGACAAAGTGGCTGTAACCGCATGGCGCGCTGCCTCTGTCTTAGTACCAGAGGATGAGAAGCCGACACTGACGAATATCTTGGTGACGCAGTTAGGTCGAGGGAATTCTGATGTGCAGTTTGATCTAACTAGGTTTCTCTGCGCCTTGGGCGATTGCATCGTGGAACCGCTAACAGAGGCGACGAAGTCACTTAAGAGTGAAGTGGTTCTGCATGCTCAATTTACGTTGATGAGATATCAAGAGATGAAATTAGAGACAGATAAGAAAAGAACTGTGGGCGGTGAGGGTTTCGAACCCCCGACATCCTCGGTGTAAACGAGGCGCTCTACCACTGAGCTAACCACCCGGTACCAGCGTGAGCTGGCTTTCGGACTTGCGAATACTACTTTATATACGCGAAAGAACGAAAATCGTGCGTGAAGTATGCGGGATTAGAGCGCTGCAATCGCAGTCTTGTAATCACCATTGTTGCGAGCATCGCCAAGGCCATTTACGACAGTCCAGCGAATGATGCCTTCTTTGTCGATGATGAATGTCCCACGCATTGCGCAACCGAGATCTTCATTGAAGATTCCATATGCCTTTGCAGCTGCACCGTGTGGCCAGAAGTCTGCAAGTACTGGGAACTTGTATCCCTCTTGCTCAGCGAAGATGCGCTGTGTGTGCATTGAGTCGCAAGAGATTGCTAGAACCTGAACGTTGTCGTTCTGGAATGCAGCAAGGTCATCGCGGATTGCACAGAGTTCGCCTGTGCAAGTTCCGGTGAATGAGAATGGAATAAAGAGAACGACTACGTTCTTGTTGCCCTTAAATGAAGAGAGCTGAACTTTATTTCCGTTCTGATCTTTCAATTCGAAATCTGGTGCTGCATCGCCAATTTGTAGTGTCATGGCGCGAATCTATCGCTTGCCCGCCTTACGTGCCACTAGACGAGTTGCAGTCCAATCTTTAGCAACTGCAATCGTTGATGTCTGGCTCAAACCACATGTAGGTCCTGCATCTTGAATATCACTTGGCTCAACATGGCCATCGCGGCCGACTTTCGGGGTGAGCACCCAGATTGGTCCTGTCTCAGATAGATAGGTGACTGCATCCATCAATTCATCGACGAGATCTCCATCGCCATCGCGGAACCAGAGGAGAACAGCATCGACGACTTCGGTAGTTGTGTCTTCATGGAAATCTGTGGCCACAATCTTCTTGATTTCGGCGCGTAGAGCATCATCACAATCAGGCCCGTAGCCGATCTCGAGGATGAGCTCTCCTTTAGCAAAACCCATGCGCATTGCCACGGGATAAGTCCAACGGATGAGACGGATATTTACAAGGGTTTAACCTGCCTCACAGCCTATTTTTTTGCGCTCATCCCCCTTTGGCGCGAGAATACGGCTATGACCGAATTCGCTGGATCGCCAGATCAGATAATCGACCAATTAGTAGATACAGATCCTTCTGAAACAGCTGAATGGCAGGCATCCTTCGATGCAGCCCTCACCGCTGCTGGCCCAGTCCGTGCTCGTTACTTGATGTTGTCACTTCTCAAGCGAGCGCACGAGAAGAACATCGGACTCTCTTCACTACGTACAACTGATTACATCAACACTATTTCTCCAGAGAACGAACCAGCATTCCCAGGCGATGAAGATATCGAACGTCGCATCCGCGCAGCAGTTCGTTGGAATGCAGCAATCTTGGTTCACCGTGCACAACGCCCAGGAATCGGCGTAGGCGGACACATCTCAACTTACGCATCATCTGCGGCTCTCTATGAAGTTGGCTTCAACCACTTCTTCCGCGGACAAGATCACCCAGGTGGCGGAGACCAAATCTTCTTCCAAGGCCACGCATCTCCAGGTATGTACTCACGTGCATTCCTCGAAGGTCGATTTACAGAAGATCAGCTCGATGGATTCCGTCAGGAACTTTCACATACAGCTGGCGGATTATCTTCATACCCACACCCACGTTTGATGCCGGACTTCTGGCAATTCCCAACAGTGTCCATGGGTATCGGACCACTCAATGCAATTTACCAAGCGCGCTTTAACCGCTACCTCCACAACCGTGGCATCAAGGACACCAGCGATCAGAACGTATGGGCATTCCTTGGCGATGGTGAAATGGATGAAGTCGATACATTGGGCGCAATCGGTCTTGCATCTCGCGAGAAGCTCGACAACCTAACTTTCGTTGTTAACTGTAACTTGCAGCGTCTTGATGGCCCTGTTCGCGGTAACGGCAAGATTATTCAAGAGCTCGAATCAATCTTCGGTGGCGCTGGATGGAATGTCATCAAGGTTGTATGGGGTCGCGGTTGGGATCCACTCCTTGCACAAGACCGCGAAGGCGCACTTGTTAACTTGATGAACACCACTCTTGATGGTGATTACCAGACATTTAAGGCTGAAAGTGGCGCATTTGTTCGCGAACACTTCTTCAATAAAGATCCACGCACTGCATCAATGGTCTCTGGTTGGTCTGATGATCAAAT
>WLKV01000014.1 GCA_009701085.1 Actinomycetota bacterium
CGCTGAATCTGCTGAAGCTCGTAAATCATGGCTTGCTGAAGCGCAGAAGCACCTCGCTGAATTTAATTAATTCGCAGATAAATCGTTAGGTTCGATAGACGTCATAGACGCCTTCGATGCCGCGAACTGCTGCCAGCACTGAATCAAGATGCTTGGCATCAGCCATTTCAAAGGTGAAACGTGAAATCGCAACGCGATCTTTCGATGTACTAACGGCTGCGCTCAAGATATTTACATGCTGCTCTGAAAGCGTCCGAGTCACATCTGCTAACAAGCGCGAGCGATCGAGGGCTTCAACCTGGATATTGACCAAGAAAATGCTCGCTGCACCGGCTAACCATTTCACTGCAACAATTCGCTCGCTCTGATGGTTACGGAGATCTCCGGCATTGATGCAGTCATCTCGGTGCACCGAAATTCCAGAGCCTTTGGTAATAAATCCCATAATGGAATCGCCCGGAACTGGTGTGCAACAACGTGCGAGCTTTACAAGAACATCGTCAACGCCTTCAACTTCCACCGCACTTGAAGTACGGCGAGTTGCTTGAACACCAGTTGGGATGTGATCAATGGTTGGTTCGGGGTGCGAATCTTCCACTCCCATGCTGGCCACAAGCTTTTCGATGATGGATGCCGCTGAGACATGGCCATCACCAACTGCGCTGTAGAGCGCATCAATATCTGCATAGTGCATATCGTGGGCAAGTTCGAGAAGTGAGTGACCTGCAAAGATCTTTTGAAGCGGAAGACCGGCTTTTCGCATCTGGCGCGCAATAGATTCACGACCTGCGTCGATAGCTTCTTCGCGTCGCTCCTTGCTAAACCATGCCTTAATTTTCGAACGTGCACGTGGACTCTTTACAAAGTTGAGCCAATCTCGACTTGGTCCTGCATGTTCGCCCTTATTGGTAACAATCTCAACGACGTCGCCATTGTTCAGCTTCGACTCGAGAGGAACGAGTCGACCATTGACCTTTGCCCCAGCGCAACGAAGACCTACATCTGTATGTACTGAGAATGCAAAGTCCACCGGTGTCGAGCCACCAGGGAGTGCAACTACAGAACCTTTGGGAGTGAAGACAAATACTTCGGGACTTCCAAGATCAAAGCGAAGCGCTTCGAGAAATTCAGAGGGATCCTCAGTCTCCTTCTGCCATTCGTGGAGTTGGCGTAACCAGAGCATTTCAGGGGAACTGCTTTGAGGTTCTCCCCCTTGCTTGTACTTCCAATGAGCTGCAATACCGAACTCAGCACGTGAATGCATATCGTAGGTTCGAATTTGAATTTCAATCGCCTTGCCATTTGGCCCAATGACGGTCGTGTGAAGTGATTGATAGAGATTGAACTTTGGCATCGCGATGTAATCCTTAAAGCGACCGGGCACCGGACTCCAGCGAGCATGGATAGATCCGAGTACCGCATAGCAGTCACGTACATCGTTGACGAGCACGCGGATTCCAACGAGATCGTAAATATCGTTGAAGTCACGGCCGCGGACGACCATCTTCTGATAGACGCTAAAGAAATGCTTCTTGCGACCAGTAACGGTAGAGACGATATTGTCACGCTTGAGATCTTCTTCGACAGCGTCAATAACTTCAGCTGTCAACGCATCTCTCGAAGGCGAACGTTCTGCAACAAGACGTGAAATCTCTTCAAATTTCTTTGGCTCAAGGACGCCGAAGGAGAGATCTTCAAGCTCCCATTTAATTGCATTCATTCCCAAGCGATGGGCAAGCGGGGCATAGATATCGAGAGTTTCGCGAGCTTTGCGCGTTGCACTTTCGCTTGAAACGAATCCCCATGTGCGAGCGTTATGAAGTCTGTCTGCCAATTTAATGACGAGCACTCGGATGTCTCGCGACATCGCGATAACCATCTTGCGTACCGTTTCGGCCTCCGCAGTGGGGCCGTAGGTCAACTTATCTAACTTCGTAACACCGTCGACGAGGTTGGCAATCTCATCGCCAAAGTCAGTACGTAACTGCTCGAGCGAATAAGGAGTGTCTTCGACTGTGTCATGCAGAAGTGAAGCAATCAGCGTAGTTTCGTTAAGCCCAAGTTCGGCAAGTATCTGCGTTACTGCGACGGGATGAGTGATGTACTCCTCGCCAGATTTGCGGAGCTGACCCACGTGGGCCTTTTCAGCGACCAGAAATGCGTGTTCTATCGATGCAACATCAGCGTTGGGATGATGCTCCTTAAGCGCACTAAGTAAAGGTGCGATTAAGGGCAACGTCTCCATGAGTTAAAAGGTTACTTGCGACCTCTGCGCTTAGGCTGATTACGTGGGCCACTGCCAGTTGAAGGGCGAGCCGCCTTTACCTCTGCAACAACCGGTGCTCCCCCACGAGCTGCAACGCGCTTTGCAAGAGCCTGCATGACAGGTTCTTTCTCGCGAAGCTGAGCCAGGAATGGAGGTGCGATAAATACAGAGGAGTACGTACCCACTGCGAGACCGATAAAGAGCGCGAGTGAGAGATCCTTCAGCGTTCCTGCACCAAGAAGTCCTGCTCCTACAAAGAGGATAGAACCTACTGGGAGTAGAGCGATGATTGACGTATTCGCCGAGCGAACAAGAGTCTGATTCACAGCAAGGTTTGCAGCTTGTGAGTAAGTCATCTTGCTATTAGCGGCAACTGACTTTGTATTTTCGCGGACCTTATCGAAGACAACAACGGTGTCATAGAGCGAATAACCGAGAATCGTTAGGAAACCGATGACGGTTGCTGGAGTGACATCGAAGCCGACCAGTGCATAAATTCCTACTGTAATAAATACGTCGTGAACAACGGCGACAATCGCTGCAATAGCCATCTTCGGCTCGAATGCCATCGCCAAGAAGATCATTACGGCGAGCAAGAAAGCAATCAGACCGTAGAGAGCCTTCTTGGTGATTTCCTTACCCCACGATGGTCCAACGAGTTGGGTATCGATGGATTCAGCGGTAACACCAAATGTTGATGTGAGCGCTGCTTCAATAGCTGAAGATTCAGCGGGAGTGAGTGCGCCAGTTTGAATGCGAACCTTAGAAGTTCCTATCTTCTGGACAATTACTTCGCCAGGAATGCCAATGTTTTCGACAGATGCACGAGCTTGTTCAACAGTCACAGAAGACTTGTTAATCGTGTAAGAAGCTCCACCCTTGAATTCGATTCCAAGATGTAGACCTTGGATAACGAGCGCGGCAATAGAAGCGAGAATAAAGAGCGCGGAGATTGAGTACCAACGCTTACGGTTCTCGACGATATTGAAAGATGTCTCACCTGAGTAGAGACGACCACCTAGACCTGAAAGTTTCGCCATGTGCTTATGCCTCCAAAGTTGTAGCTGGGTGAGATTTGCCGATGCTCTTGGCTGAGAAGCCAGAGAGCGAATGACCTGAGGCAAAGAAGTTGCTCTTTGCGATCACAGTCACGATTGGCTTGGTGAAGATGAATACAACCAAGAGGTCAATCAGTGTTGTGAGACCGAGTGTGAATGCGAATCCGCGAACTCCACCGACTGCGAAGAAGTAGAGAAGTACTGCCGCGAGGATCGAGACCATATCCGCCACGATGATTGTGTGACGAGCGCGCGCCCAACCGCTTTCAACTGCTGAGCGCAGTGAACGACCTTCGCGAGCTTCATCTCGAATACGTTCGAAGAAGACAATAAATGAGTCTGCGGTAACACCGATGGCCACAATGGCTCCGGCGATACCAGCAAGAGTGAGAGTAAATCCAATTGTCTTACCGAGAACGAGGAAGAGTAGATAGAGAATCAATCCAGCAACAGTAAGCGAACCAACAGTTACCAAGCCAAGTGCGCGGTAGTAAAGAAGTGAGAAGATAAATACGAGCAAGAGCCCGAGAGCACCTGCGAGGAGCCCAGCTTGCAACTGATCTGCACCAAGAGTTGGTGAAACCTGCTGAACCTCACCGCGATCGAATGCAAGTGGAAGTGCACCGTACTTAAGTACATTTGCAAGATCTTGTGCTTCGAGTTGGGTGAAAGAACCTGTGATTTGAGCATTTCCAGATGGGATTGCCTCATTGATAGATGGAGCAGAAACAACTAACCCATCGAGAACAATGGCAACTTGATTTTGAGGTGATGCCAGTGAGGTAACACGCCCTGTGAGAGCGCCAAACGCCTTTGTACCTTCTCCATTAAATGTGAGAAGGACGTACCAAGCGCTTGCACCTTGCTGATCGATTCCAGCTGATGCCTTAGAGACCTGGCGACCAAGAACCTCTGCCGGAGCCAAGATGTATTTGCTTGCACCTGTTCGCGAACATGCAACGATGACATCTGTTGGTGCATCTGCACCAGTGCCTTGAAGATTTGCTGGGTTGGTGCAATCAAGTGCTGCGAATCGTGCATTGACCTCTGCACTGACACCCGCCGCTGGTGTTGCAGCTGATGCCGCAGTGCCACCGAGCGCTGAGGATTCAGCAAGTACCTGACGGAAACGAAGTTCTGCAGTCTGACCTACAAGATCGACAACGCGACGACCTGAATCTCCAGGAACAGAGATGACGATTTGACGGTTGGTACCACTACCTTGCGCAGTAACTTCAGATTCGGCGACACCGAGTGAGTTAACGCGCTGACGAATGATGGAGACTGCCTGGTCAATTGCCTCTGACGTAATCTTGTTTGAGTCATTGGATGCACGTGGTTGGAGCGTGACGCTTGTTCCTCCACGTAGATCGAGGCCGAGACGGACAGATGTTGCGCCCTGAATGAGGGCGGTAGCCAAAAGGGCGACGATCAGCGCAGCCAAGATGGCCAGAGCGCGAACAGGTCGACCAGTTGTCTTCACTGGTTTTGTAGGTGTGGACATAAGGGCAGAGTCTATGCGTCGGGCGCAGGTGTGTCGAAAAGGGTCGCGATTCCAGCAGGTGGTGTTCGTCCCACATGCTCCCACCCCATCGCCGTCGCAATTCGACCTCGTGGAGTACGCGCCATAAAGCCATTTCGGACTAAGAAGGGCTCTGCAACCGATTCCACTGTCTCAGTCTCTTCTCCTACCGCAATTGCCAGGGTTGAAAGACCAACTGGGCCCCCACCAAATCGCTCAATGAGAGCGATCAGAACGGAGCGATCAAGACGATCGAGGCCCTTGGCATCGACTTCATACATATCGAGCGCTGACATTGCATGTTGATGAGAGAGCGCATTTGAACCTTGCACTTGAGCAAAATCTCGAACACGGCGAAGTAGTCGGTTGGCGATACGAGGAGTTCCGCGAGAACGGCTTGCAATCTCGGCGATTGCAGATTTATCAATAGTCAGTCCCAGAAGTGTTGCGCTTCGAGAGATAACTTCTTCGAGCTCAGACTCTTCGTAGAAATCTAAATGAGCCGTAAATCCAAAGCGGTCGCGAAGTGGAGATGGGAGTAATCCCGCGCGTGTAGTCGCACCCACTAGTGTGAAGCGAGGAAGTTGAAGCGGAATTGCAGTAGCGCCAGGACCTTTTCCTACAACTACATCAACGCGGAAATCTTCCATCGCTAAATAGAGAAGTTCTTCAGCTGGGCGAGGCAATCGATGGATTTCGTCAAGGAAGAAAATCTCGCCTTCCACAAGTGAAGAGAGAATTGCCGCGAGATCGCCTGCATGAGTTATCGCCGGACCACTTGAGATACGGATGGGTGCTTGCATCTCTGATGCAAGAATCATCGCAAGGGTTGTCTTACCCAATCCGGGAGGACCCGAAAGAAGAATGTGATCGGCCGCCGCATCCCGCTTTCGAGCAGCGGTAAGAAGCACATCAATCTGTTCGCGAACGCGATGCTGTCCAATGAAATCACCGAGTGTCTTAGGACGTAGAGCATGCTCTGCGGCTGCATCATCATTGCCGCTCTGAGGACTTACCAATCTCTCTTCGCTCATTTAAATGCGCCGCCCACTTTGAAGTGCAGCCTTCAGGAGTTCAGAGATATCAACGTTCTGTGCATCTACTCCACTATCTGCATACTGCGAAACCACTGCTGTGATTGCAGAATCGGAATCTTTAGCCGTGAACCCGAGAGAGATGAGAGCCGAAGTAAGTTGTTCGCGCCAAATAGGTTGATGGATCTGCTTGTGATCCGCACTCCCAAAGTCAGAAATCTTTCCTTTGAGTTCAAGGATGAGGCGCTGTGCACCTTTGCGACCAATGCCCGGAACTTTTTCAATTCCCTTGATATCTTCTTGTGCAATTGCAACAGCCAGAGATTGTGGAGTGTGTGACCCGAGAATGGCCAGGGCAACTTTGGGTCCTATGCCAGAGACTGTCTGTACCAATTCGAAAGCTGAGCGACTTTCTTCATCGAGAAAGCCGAAGAGAGTGAGCGAATCTTCTCGCACAACTAGAGATGTGAAGAGTTGTACTGGTGCGCCTAGATTGAGCTGGGACGTTGTCGTTGATGTGAGAGAGACAGAGAGTCCAACGCCACCGACTTCTACTACCGCGCGATCTGTTGAAATTGAACGGACGGTGCCGTTAATGAGAGAGATCATTTGCCCACCAATTTAGCCAGACGAGACTTCTCCGCCTTGAGCGCATCTTCAATCTTGGAATTTCCACCACCGCGCCAAATATGACAGATTGCCAGTGCTAATGCATCGGTACTGTCTACGGGCTTCGGTATCACCTCTAAATTCAATAACCGTTTCACCATCTCGGCAACTTGCGCCTTATTTGCTCGACCCGAACCTGTGACTGCAGCCTTCACTTCAGATGGCGTATGCATCATGACTGGAATATTTCTGCGTGCAGCTACTAAAAGGGCAATTCCGGCGGCTTGACCTGTTCCCATAACTGTTCGAACGTTATGTTGAGAAAAGACGCGTTCGACTGCGATGACATCTGGTTTATGGAGAGAGATCCATTCTTCAAGTTCTGCTTCGAGTTGAAGTAAACGCTTTTCTAGCGGCGCATCCGAAGGAGTAAGAATTACCCCGACCCCAATAAGAGCCAGAGGTTTTCCAATAGCGCCTTCGACAATCCCGATTCCACAACGAGTCAGGCCTGGATCCACTCCCAGGACGCGACGATGTAGATGGCTCATAACTTCTAAGCCTAGGACTTCAGGAAGAGGGATTAAGAAAGGCTCGCCATAACTTCATCAGAGACATCGAAGTTTGAGTAGACGTTCTGAACGTCATCTAACTCTTCAATGGCATCGATGAGTTCAAATACTTTCTGGGCGCCTTCGGCATCCAGAGGAATCTGCATAGATGGCAGGAATGAAGAATCTGCAGATTCATAATCAATTCCAGCCTCTTGCAGAGCCGTGCGAGCAGAAACGAGGTCGCTCGCTTCGCAGACAACCTCAAAAGATTCACCTAAATCATTTACCTCTTCAACGCCTGCATCGAGAGCTGCTTCGAGAATTGAATCCTCAGTCGCCCCGACAGCCTTATTTACGATGATGACGCCTTTACGGTTAAAGAGATATGAAACTGAACCTGGATCAGCCATAGATCCGCCGTTACGAGTGACAGCTACACGAACTTCTGATGCTGCGCGATTTCGGTTATCTGAAAGACACTCGATCATTATTGCAACGCCATTAGGACCGTAACCCTCGTACATGATGGTCTGCCAATCAGCGCCACCAGATTCAAGTCCAGCGCCACGTTTAACGGCGCGTTCGATATTGTCAGCGGGCATTGAATTCTTCTTAGCCTTAGCAATTGCATCAAAGAGAGTTGGGTTTCCATCAACATCGGGTCCACCATTGCGAGAAGCAACTTCGATCGCCTTAATCAACTTGGCAAAGTTCTTTGCGCGACGGCTATCGATGACAGCCTTCTTATGCTTAGTTGTTGCCCACTTGGAATGGCCTGACATTTTTCAACACCTCAATCGCTCTTTGGTATAGAGGTACTTTATCTGCCTTTGCAGATCTCTTCAAAAAAGTAGCGATGAACCGCTAAATCTTCAGTCAATTCTGGATGAAAACTGGTGGCGAGGAGATTTCCTTGGCGCACTGCCACGGCATGATCGGCCGCGGTTGAAAGAACCTCAACGTCGGCTCCTATCTGCTCAACCCACGGTGCACGGATGAAGACGGCATGGAGTGATGCGCCATTGAAGGTGAGATCGGATTCGAATGAATCCACTTGTCGTCCAAATGCATTACGGCGCACGGTGATATCCAATCCACCAAATGTCTTCTGATCCTTAACACCATCAACGATGCGATCGGCTAGGAGAATCATTCCTGCGCACGATCCATAGACGGGTAAGCCTTGTGCGATCGCATCTCTTATCGGCTGAAAGAGAGCGAAGTTTTGGGCGAGATGAATAATTGTTGTCGACTCTCCCCCAGGAAGAATGAGGGCATCAACTTCATGAAGTTCGGATACGCGCCGCACATCAACAGGTGTGTGGCCGCAATCTGCAACCGCTTTGAGGTGCTCGCGAAAATCTCCTTGCAGAGCAAGTACGCCAACCTTCATTCCACGTTAACCTTCCCAGCGATTAAAGAGAAAGTACTACCAGCCGCGTTCAGCGAGGCGATGTGGCACTGGAATATCTGCAACGTTAATTCCGACCATCGCATCTCCAAGTCCACGTGAGACATCTGCGAGTACCTTTGCATCGTTAAAGAATGTCGTTGCCTTAACGCATGCCGCTGCACGTTGAGCAGGGTTTCCAGATTTAAAGATTCCTGAACCAATAAAGACTCCATCAGCGCCCATCTGCATCATGAGAGCAGCATCAGCAGGAGTTGCGATTCCACCTGCGGTGAAAAGAACAACAGGAAGTTTTCCGGTTTCGGCAACTTCCTTCACGAGTGCGTAAGGAGCTTGAAGCTCTTTCGCTGCTACATACAGTTCATCTTCGCGCAGTGAAGTAAGGCGACGAATTTCTCCACCAATAGTGCGCATGTGAGTCATTGCGTTGGAGACATCTCCGGTTCCTGCTTCACCCTTTGAACGGATCATTGCAGCACCTTCGTTGATGCGACGGAGCGCTTCACCGAGATTTGTTGCACCGCAGACGAAGGGAACTTTGAAGTTCCACTTATCGATGTGGTTTGTGTAATCAGTAGGTGTGAGAACTTCGGATTCATCGATGTAATCGACTCCGAGGCTTTCGATGATCTGCGCTTCAACGAAATGTCCAATTCGAACCTTGGCCATAACTGGGATTGATACCGCTGCCTGAATCTTCTGAATCATGTCCGGGTCGGACATACGAGCAACGCCGCCTTGTGCACGGATATCCGCAGGTACGCGCTCGAGAGCCATCACTGCACATGCACCTGCATCTTCTGCAATCTTGGCCTGCTCTGCATTGACGACATCCATGATGACGCCACCCTTGAGCATTTCAGCCATTCCGCGCTTTACGCGTGCTGTGCCAGTTGCTTCAGACATGATGTGTGACTCCTAATGGTTAACTTAATTCGATAAGTGAAGTCTACTTTGAACTCTTCATTCCCGCATCCGAGGCTTTCTTCGTAAATACAGGCTCTTTATCTGTGAGAGCTACCCATATCTGACCCTTGGCAAAGGAGATATCTTCGCCATC
>WLKV01000015.1 GCA_009701085.1 Actinomycetota bacterium
GCCATCAAGAAGTATCAGCTATCCAAGGTTGAAGCAGTGGCGCCACAGAATGTTTCAATCTTTACCCGCATCGCTCGTAAGGATTTGATGCAGGATGCCTTTAACGAAGCGGTATTTATGCGCCCAGGACAGGCGCTTACCTCGCTATTGGTTAAGGGCGATGAAAGCGTTGTCGATGGAACAGTTCGCGGAATCGGCCGCACAGCTCTTGGTGCGGGAGCTGCACTTCGCAAGACACAGACAGGTTTCGCTCGCAGCTATGCGGCGTTCATTCTTATCGGCGCGATCGCTTTGATCGCTGGAATCTGGGTGGTCACACAATGAACGCGCTAACAAGCATGATGTTGCTGCCGCTACTTGGGTCACTCCTTGTTGCAGTAATTCCAAGTGATCAAGTTCTTCGCATCAAGCAGGCAGCGCTGGGTACCACGTTGCTGGTTGCTATCTCAGGCGTTATGGCTTGGTTTAAATTTGATTCAGCGAACACTTCATTCCAATTCGTTCAGATTGCGCAGTGGATTCCTTCATTTGGAATCAATTACGCAGTAGGCGTCGCTGGTCTAGCGATCGTTCTGATTCTCATGTCAGTTCTATTAGCGCCAGTTGTGGTTCTTGCAGGATGGAATGAATCTGAAGGTGGACGCTGGTCTGCAAAGGTCTTCTACATCCTGATTCTCGTTCTAGAAACGATGATGATCGGCGTCTTTGCAGCAACAGATGTCTTCCTGTTCTACGTATTCTTCGAAGCGATGTTGATCCCTGTCTACTTCCTTATTGGTGGTTATGGCAGCGGAGAACGCGCAGCAGCAGCTGTGAAGTTCTTGCTCTACAGCCTCTTCGGCGGTCTCTTGATGCTCGCATCAATCATCGGCCTCTATGTGATTTCAGGAACTCATGGCGGCCATACATTTGATATCGGTCAGCTCTCTGAGATGCATAAGTACATGAGCTCTACGACTCAAAACCTTCTCTTCCTTGGATTCTTTATCGCCTTTGCAATCAAGGCTCCAGTGTGGCCACTTCATACATGGCTTCCAGATGCAGCTGCGGCGGCAACACCAGGAACTTCCGTTCTGCTCCTTGGCGTACTCGACAAGGTTGGAACATTTGGAATGATCCGCTTCTGTCTCACACTCTTCCCAGATGCATCGAAGACTTTCACACCAGTGATCTTGGTCTTTGCCGTTATCTCTATCTTGTACGGCGCATTCCTTGCAATTGGCGCCCGCGATATCAAGCGTTTGATTGCATATACATCAATCTCTCACTTCGGTTTTATCACCATGGGAATCTTCGCAATGACTACCCAGGGACATAGCGGTGCAACTCTCTACATGTTTAACCACGGATTCTCGACTGCAGCGCTCTTCCTCGTTGCAGGATGGATGATTTCTCGTCGCGGCTCTTCGACTATCGCCGACTTCGGTGGCCTACAGCGCGTCACACCTGTGATGGCGTGGTCATTCTTTATCGCTGGAATGTCATCTCTGGCTCTTCCTGGCCTCTCAAGCTTCGTCAGCGAATTCCTTGTTCTCGTCGGTACATACACTCGCTACCCAGTAGCTGCAGTGATTGCGACCTTTGGAATTGTTCTCGCTGCTCTCTACATCTTGATTCCAGTGCAGAAGGCACTCCATGGTCCAACAACTCCGGGGAACGAGAACCTTCCAGATCTCAACCTTCGCGAGAAGATTGCGATCGCTCCAGTGATTGCAATCATCGTTGCTCTGGGCTTCTACCCAGCCCCGCTGCTCAACGTTATTAACCCAGCTTCAGCACATGTGCTTGAAGTTCAAGGTTTCACTGATCCAGTTCCATCAGAGAGCGCAGGCAAGTAAATGGTATTCACAGCTCCAGTATTAAATTACACGCAGCTCGCACCGATGCTCATCGTCCTCGCTGGAGCGCTTATCGGCGTTCTCATCGAGGCATTTGCGCCACGCGCTTCTCGCCACACTTCACAGCTCTTTATTGCCGTTGCATCCCTCGTTGCTGCTTTCGCAGCGCTAGTGCGTGTACGCAATCAATCTTCAGTTGATGCAGCGATGGGTTCAGTTGGATTTGATGGTGCAGGAGTTCTTCTTCAGGGAACAATCCTTATCATCGCTCTACTTTCTGTATTCCTCATTGCTGATCAAGAGAACTTCACAGCGCTTGCTGCTGCAGTTCCAGGATCTAGTGAAGAACGCGAATCTCTCCAGCTCGACTTACGCGTCACTGAGGTCTACCCACTCACACTCTTTGCAGTTGCTGGAATGTTGCTCTTCCCAGTTTCAACTGACTTGATCACCCTCTTTGTAGCCCTTGAAATGCTCTCACTACCTCTCTATCTGATGGCTGGCCTTTCACGCCGCCGCCGTTTGATGTCACAAGAGTCAGCGCTGAAGTACTTCTTGCTCGGTGCATTCTCATCAGCATTCTTCCTCTTCGGAGTTGCCTACCTTTACGGATATTCAAACTCCGTCACTTTTGCAGGAATTCAAGCCAGCATCACTGGTGGTTCAGGAAACGATGTCTTCCTGCTTCTCGGTATCGCATTTATCTCTGTCGGGCTTCTCTTCAAAGTCGGTGCCGTGCCTTTCCATGCATGGTCACCTGATGTGTATCAAGGCGCCCCAACAGCAATTACAGGCTTTATGGCTGCGGCGACAAAGGTTGCAGCATTCGGCGCAATCTTGCGCATCTTCTATGTCGCCTTCGCAAATGCTGAATGGCAGTGGAAGCCAGCTCTCGTTCTTATTGCGATTGTGACAATGGTTTTCGGATCAGTTGTTGCCATCACTCAGCGCGATGTAAAGCGCATGCTTGCTTACTCATCCATCGCACATGCAGGATTCTTGCTCGCAGGCGTCATTGCCCTCAGTAAATCAGGTCTTGATGCATCAATTTTCTACCTCTTTGCTTACGGAATCGCGACAGTAGGAGCCTTCGGCGTTGTCACACTAGTGCGCGACTCTGCCGGTGAAGTCACCGACCTCAACCGTTGGAGCGGTCTTGGAAAGCGTTCTCCACTCGTCGCATCAGTCTTCGCCTTCTTCCTCTTGGCTTTCGCAGGAATTCCTCTCACATCAGGGTTCATCGGAAAGTTCTCAATCTTCTCTGCAGCATATGAAACTGGCAGCACAGCGATTCTTATCGCCGGTGTGCTTTCTTCAGCGATTGCAGCATTCTTCTATATCCGCGTCATCGTCTTGATGTTCTTTAAGGATCCAGTAGAAGATGGAACAAGCGTCGTCATTCCATCTGCGCTGACTACAACAACGATTGCAGTCACGTCACTGATTACCTTGATTCTCGGAATCTTCCCAGCGCCACTCATCAATTTCATTGAATCCTCCGCTTTCTTCATTCGCTAATGACAAAGCTAGGCATCCCAGGATTAGCCCCTGCACTTGAGGCAGAGCTCACCGAGGGAATGGCAAAGGTTGAGAGCCTTCTCCTCAGCCATATTCAAGGCGATTACCCGCTCGTTGAAGAGACTTCACGCCACCTTGTCGCTGCCGGTGGAAAGCGTTTACGTCCGCTCCTAACACTTCTTGCTTCGCATTACGGAGATAAGAATAAGTTTGGAGTGATCGAATCTGCAGTGGTCTGCGAGCTCACCCACGTTGCAACGCTCTATCACGATGATGTGATGGATGAAGCAAAGCTTCGTCGCGGAGTAGAGAGCGCCAATAGTCGTTGGGGAAATACCGTTGCGATTCTTACCGGCGATTATCTATTTGCAAAGGTTTCAGCGCTCCTTGCCGATATCGGTCCTGAAGCAGTTCGCCTACAAGCATCCACTTTTGAACGCCTTGTTATCGGCCAGATTATGGAGACCCAAGGACCACAAAATGGCGAAGATCCCCTCGAGCATTACCTCCAAGTGGTTGCCGATAAGACTGGTTCACTGATCGCAGCTAGCGCGCGTTTTGGTGCAATGGTCTCTGGCGCTCCTACTGATATTAAAGAGACGCTTACAATCTTTGGAGAAAAGATTGGTATCGCGTTTCAGCTTGCTGACGACGTTATCGATATCGCAAGCGAATCACACCAATCTGGAAAGACTCCGGGCACTGATTTACGTGAAGGCGTTCCAACGTTGGTAACACTAAACGTCATGAAATCTACTCGCCCCGAAGATCGTGAGCTGATTGAGCTGTTAAAGGCTCCGATTAAGGATGAGGCAATCGTTGCTCAAGTCTTGAAGACGCTTCGTAGCCACCCTGCTTTGCAGGAATCTCGCGATCAATTGCAGCAGATTGCTCGTGATGCACGTACAGCTTTGGGACCGCTGCCAGTTAATGATGTCACTGGCGCTCTCTTCTCGCTATGCGATGCGATTATCGACCGTTCTGCTTGATCGAATTAAGTCGGTTCCTAAAACAGCAAGCGCAAGCCAGATCACAACAAATCCAATCCAACGAGCTGTTGGCATATCTTCATGGCGTAGCCAAACTCCGAGAGAGAATTGAATCGTCGGTGTGATGTATTGAAGCAATCCGATAGTGCTGTATGGCAGTCGAGTTGTAGAACCGTTGAAAAGCAGAAGAGGGATAGCAGTTATTGCACCGGCGCTAATGAGAAGGATTGTCAGTAAAGGCTTATGGCCAAATTGGCCAGTGCCTTGATGGCCGAGGTAGAGAAGATAGAAGCCATAAGGAATTAAAGAGATAAGCGTTTCGATAGCCAAACCATCGAGAGCGCCGAGACCTAACTTCTTCTTCACCAAACCGTAGGATCCCCAAGAAAGCGCAAGAGAGATGGCAACCCAGGGGAGTCGGCCGTAATCAATAGTCAGAACTAGAACGCCAACGGCCGCTATTGAAACCGCTACCCATTGCAGAGGCCGCATTTTTTCGCGGAGAATAACGACGCCAAAAGTGATGATAATCAGTGGGTTGATGTAATAACCAAGTGCTGCCTCTACAACATGGCCATTATTTACCGCCCAGATATATGTAATCCAGTTGATGGAGACAAGAACAGTGCTGAGCAAGAGCGCCGCCATCGTCTTTGGATTTTTCATCACCTTAAGTGTTGAGTGGAGCTGTTTGCTGAGTGCGAGAACAATGAGACAGAAGACGAGAGTCCAGACTGCACGGTGAGAAACGATTTCAAGCGGATTGGAAGGCTCTAAGAGTGGCCAGTAGAGAGGAAAGAGCCCCCACATTACGTAGGAAGTGATTCCAAAGAGTAGACCGAGCGAATATTCGCTGCGCTTAGTTGTCACTTAGCGGAAATTGACAAACTGAACTGCAAAATCAAATTTGCCGTTCTTAATCTGCTCGATAGCTTCTTGCAGATCATCGCGGCTCTTTGATGTGACGCGAAGTTCATCACCTTGAATCTGAGTCTTGATTGATTTAGGACCCTCATCGCGAAGGAACTTTGCAATCTTCTTGGCATTCTCTGTAGTAATGCCTTCCTTCATTGTCGAAGCAATTTTGTAAATCTTTCCTGAAAGCTGTGGCTCGCCTGCATCGAGATGCTTGAGAGAGACTCCACGCTTAATCAACTTATCTTTAACGACATCGAGGGTTGCCTTTGCACGCTCTTCGGTATCGGCTTCGATGGCGAGCTTGTCGCCAGAGAGTTCAATCTTCGCTCCGGTGTTCTTAAAGTCGAAGCGGGTATCGATCTCGCGGATAGCCTGGTTAATTGCGTTATCTAGCTCCATACGGTCGATCTTTGAGACTACGTCGAAACTGCTGTCAGCCATTGTCTTTGAGGCCCTCTCGTGTGATTTTTAAAGTTCCAGTGCCTAAGGTATCGTTTGCCGCTCGCACTACCAAAGCGCCGCAACACTTGTTCGACCCTGGCGGGTTGCCCGAGCGGCCAATGGGAGGGGACTGTAAATCCCCCGGCTCTGCCTTCGAAGGTTCAAATCCTTCACCCGCCACCAGCAATAAGAAAACCCCCTCACATCTGATGCGAGGGGGTTTTCTTTATTAAGTTAATTAATGCGTAGTCTCACCAGCACGGCGACGGCGGACGTTATCTCCATAAACAGCGAGGAGGATAACTGCGCCTACAACGACGTACTGCCACTCTTGCTGGAGTTCAAGGATACGAAGTCCGTTGATCAAGACTGACATGATCAAAGCACCGATGATAGTTCCGGAGATTGTTCCCTTTCCACCGAGAAGTGAAGTTCCGCCGATGATTACCGCTGCGATTGCTTCAAGTTCATAACCAAGACCAAGGTCAGGTTGCGCAGAACCGAGACGTGAAGTCATGACAACTGCTGCAAGACCTACGAAGAGACCGCAGAGTGCGTAGATAGCGACCAACCAGCGGTTGACCTTTACGCCAGAGAGCTTTGTCGCTTCTGTATTTGAACCAATTGCGAATGTATAGCGGCCAAGGACTGTCTTGTTGAGAATGATTGAAGCAACGACAGCTGCAACGAGGAGGATAAGAACCGCGTTAGGGAAGTTCGGGATGATATTTCCCTGAGCGATTGAGTCCCAGCCCTTTACATCGGTAGTGAAGAGGATTGGCTTGAGGTCAGAGATGATCAAAGCCAAGCCCTGAGCGCCCTTCATCGTTGCAAGCGTTGCGATAAATGGAGGCAATTTAAGGACGGTAATCAAGATTCCGTTGATTGCTCCAAGGATTGTTCCAACCAACATACCAAGCAGAATTCCGCTCCAGACGTTGAGGTGCATAGCCATCACGGTCTTTCCGGTGATCACTGCAACGAGAGCCATCGATGTACCCACAGAGAGATCGATTCCGCCTGTGATGATGACGAAGGTGACGCCGATTGCCATCAGACCAATAACGGTTGTTGACATCAAGATTCCACCTGAGACGTTTGCCCAAGAGGCAAAGACAGGGCGCATGATGGTGAAGAAGGTGAAGATTACGACGAGGCTGGCAAGGGCAGTAACGCGCCCGATCTCACGGCGAATAAATGCCGCAACCTTGTTGCCGTCTTCAGCCTTCTTGGCTGCGCTGAGTGCTTCTGACATGTATCTCTCTTTTCCCGTATTAGTTAACTGAGGTAAGGCCGGCGCTGAACTTGGTTGCAAGTTCCATGATGACGTTCTGATCTGCATCTTTATTATCAATAATTCCAGTGAGGCGACCATCGCACATGACGGCGATACGGTCGGAAAGGCGCAAAACTTCTGGAAGTTCGGAGGAGATCATGATGATGGACTTGCCTTCTTCAGCAAGCTTGGTCAGTAGGCGATAGATCTCATCCTTGGCACCGACATCGATTCCGCGAGTCGGTTCGTCGAAGATCAAAACTTCGCAATCGCGTGTGAGCCACTTGGCGATAACAACTTTCTGCTGATTTCCACCTGAAAGGTTCTTAAGGAATTGACGTTCTGAAGGTGTGCGAACACGGAGCTGCGCGATGGCATCGCGAGCGATTCCGGCAGCTGACTTCACCTTGAGGAATCCAAATTTATTTGAGAAGCGTGGAATAGAAGAGAGGATGACGTTGAAGGTGATGTCCTGGTTGAGGAGCAGACCAAAACGCTTTCGGTCTTCAGAAAGGTATCCAATACCTACTGCCACCGCATCAGATGGTTGCTTAATCTTTACCTCATTGCCGTGAAGAGTGATTGTGCCCGCAGTTTTTGGATCAGCTCCCATGATTGCGCGAGCGAGTTCTGTGCGACCTGCACCCATGAGGCCGGCAAAGCCAAGAATTTCACCCTTACGGAGGTCGAAGGAGATGTCTTTGAGAAGGTGCTGATCTGAAAGCCCTTCAACGCGAAGAACGATCTCGGTGCCGATAACGCGATTTTCAGGGCGCTGATCTTGAGCAACCTTGCGGCCAACCATCAGTGAAATTACTTCAGGAATTGAAGTCTCTGTGGTCTTAAGAGTTTGTACATATTCACCATCGCGTAGGACGGTAATGCGATCTGTGATTTTCTCAAGTTCTTCAAGGCGGTGAGAGATATAGACGACGCCCTTACCAGCTGCTTTAAGTGAGCGGATGATTGCAAAGAGCGCATCAGTTTCAGCCGGAGTAAGAGAAGAAGTTGGTTCATCCATGATGATGACAGAGCCGCGATAAGAGACAGCCTTTGCGATTTCCACCATCTGCTGCTTTGCAATTGTGAGTTCACCAACGATGTCGTTGGGATTAAGGGCCAATCCAAGTTCGGCTAGGAGCGCTACTGCAGCTTCTACTAACTTCTTGTTATCGAGAAAGACTCCGCCAGGGAATCGATCTTCGCGGCCGATAAAGATATTTTCAGCAACAGTGAGGTGTGGCATCAAGTTAAGTTCTTGGTGGATGATGCTGATTCCAAGCTTCTGAGCTTCGAATGGGTTAGGGATACTTACTGAACTTCCCTTATAGGTGATATCTCCAGAATCCTTCTTATAGATACCGGAGAGAATCTTCATGAGCGTTGACTTACCAGCACCGTTTTCACCAACGATTGCATGTACTTCGCCCTCGTTGAGATCGAAGCTCACATTGTTGAGCGCCTTAACTCCTGGGAACTCTTTGCTTACGCCAGAGACTGATAAGAGCTGTGCTGAAGACATATTTTCCCCAAAATCTCAATGTGCAATTTAAGAAACTATTCGAATAATAAAGCATGATGGCCGAGATTGCTCCCGGCCATCATGCCTTAAATATCTTACAAATGAGTCAATTAAGACTTATTCGTAAAGGTTACCAGCGACCTTTGGATCGGTGATGTTCTTCTTATCGTAGTAGTAGAAACCTGTATCGATAAGGTTCTTTGGAACTGTCTTGTTACGTACGTAGTTAACGAGAGCTTCGACAGTCTTAGCACCGATACCCATTGGGCTCTGTGTGATTGCACCAGTCTGAAGACCAGACTTGATGTTTGCAATCTGCTGCTTTCCTGAGTCGAA
>WLKV01000016.1 GCA_009701085.1 Actinomycetota bacterium
GATCGCCCGGCAATGAACCAGCTGCACAGATAACGGTGTCAGTGGCATCGGATGCAGATTGCACTGCGTGAATGATTTCGGTCTGGCTTGGAAGTGCGAGCTTCTGATCTACAAATGCTGCATCAACAACTGCGTTCCACTCAGCCTTGTTCGCTGTGTATGTTGCTTGATATTCGGATGAAGTCGAGTAACTGGAAAGAAGAGAAGAGAGCTCTGTCAATGTTTCGCGCGCATCGGCAACTACAGGCAGGGCACTTCCATGCTTATATGCATCGAAAGAGGCGATATTGATATTGATAAAGCGCACATCAGGATTTTGGAATGCTGTGCGACTAGATGTTGTGAAGTCGCTGTATCGAGTGCCGATACCAATAACTACATCAGCGCCATTCGCAGCTCTATTTGCAGCTGTTGTACCTGTCGCGCCTACAGAACCTAGAAGTTGTGGATGGTCCCAATTAAGTGAACCAACGCCTGCTTGTGAAGTTCCGACAGGAATCTTGGTCTGTTCTACGAAAGCTTGAAGGGCATCATGTGCATCGGAGTAGATAACTCCACCGCCAGCAACGATGAATGGGTTCTTTGCGCCAGCAATTACTCGTGCAACATTTTCAAGAAGAGCGGCTTCTGCACGTGGGCGACGGATATGCCATTCCCGATCTGCAAGAAATTCTTCAGGCACATCAATAACCTCTGCCTGCACATCTTCAGGAAGTGCGATGGTGACCGCACCTGTTTCAGTTGGATCTGTGAGAACTCGCATTGCACTTAAGAGAGCTGAGAAAACTTGCTCTGGTCGCTGCACTCGATCAAAGAAACGTGAAAGTGGCTTAAAGGCATCATTTACTGAAAGTGATGCATCGTGCGGCATCTCGAGCTGTTGTAGAACTGGATCAGAAGAGCGATTAGCAAAGGTATCTGAAGGTAGAAGAAGTACAGGTAAGCGATTTGTGGTTGCAACCGCTGCGCCTGTAAGCATATTTGTAGCTCCTGGGCCAACGGATGCTGTGCATGCAAATGTGGCACGGCGACGCTTCATGCGAGTAAATGCAGTTGTTTCGTGAACCATCGCTTGTTCATTGCGAGCTTGAAAATATGGCATGAGCGAAGGATCTTCGACCGAAAGTTGCTTTAACGCTTGACCGATACCTGCAACATTTCCGTGGCCAAAGATTCCGAAGACACCTTGAATAGTGCGTTCGCGGTGATGGCCATCGACTGTGTATTGGTGCGATAGGAATTCAACAATTGCCTGACTTACTGTCATTCTGCGAGTGGCCATATCAACTCCTTCCTAAGCTCCGTAGGGCAATCTTGGGTCTGTTTGCTGTGAAAGCCAAGTGTCGCGAATCCAAGCCTGGTCGGGATGGTCAGTGGCATTCCATGCACGTTCTGGATCTGGACCTGCCATCACATTGAAGAAGTAGAGGTCATAACCGGGACCAGCTGCAGCCGGACCATGCCAACCGTAAGGAACGAGTGCAACATCCCCAGAGTGAATCTCTTCATTGACATCGTAAGGTCGTGAATCTGCAGAAGTTCCGCGGAAATAACCAAAGGGTGATGACGTAACTGGTGTCGTTGCTCCGCGTGTGACCGCGCTTTCAAAGTAGTAAATCTCTTCAAGGTTAGATTCTTTACCTGCCACGTAAACATCGTGCTTATGCGATGGAGAACCTGACCAGTTGCCAGCAGGAACAATGACTTCGCAGACAATCATGCGATCTGCATCGAGGGTGTCAGGCATTCCAAGATTATGAACCTGTCGGGTTTCACGTCCGGCTCCACGCATTGAAACCGATACCTGCTCTTTAGGTGTGAATTGAACTTCCTTTGCAACTTTTGCTGGAGTTTCACCTACTGCAATACGGCCAACACCTGTAATTGTTGCCGGAGTCTTAATAGGCAGGTAGATGAAATCTGATGGGCCATGGAATACAGATTTTCTACCACGAAGAACTTGGCTAGAACTCTCTCCATTATTTTCGTACTCAACTAGAAACTCATCGCCTTCGAGACCAAAGATGATTCGTTCATTAGAATCACTCGGAAGTGTGAGCGCATTTCCTTGCGCAAGAGTTCCAACACGAAGACCCGTGTACTTCCAACCTGCGACAGGCGGACTCTGCGGATCAACGCGAACATCCCAATCACCCTGAGCGAGCTCAGAGTTTTTGAAATACCACTTACCTGCAGAGGTCATCTCATCTATGAATTCTGTATGGATTAATTCTGTGGGAAGCCGAGGTTGATTCCACCGTGGCTTGGATCAAGCCAACGTGAAGTAATTGCCTTGCCACGTGTAAAGAAGTGCACACCTTCAACGCCATGTGCCTTGGTATCGCCGAAGAGTGATTGCTTCCATCCGCCGAATGAGTAGTAAGCAACAGGTACTGGAATTGGAACGTTAATTCCGACCATACCTACTTGAATTTCATTCTGGAATCGGCGAGCAGCTCCACCATCATTGGTGAAGATTGCTGTTCCGTTGCCAAATGCACCGCTATTAATGAGTGCAACACCTTCGTCATAGCTCTTTACGCGCACGATAGAAAGTACTGGTCCGAAGATCTCTTCGGTATAAACCTTTGAAGTTGTAGGTACTTTGTCTACCAAAGTAGGTGCAAGCCAGAATCCATTGGCATCACCATCAACTTGTGGGTTACGGCCATCAACAACAACTGTGGCGCCATCTTTTTCAGCAATATCGATATATGAAGCAACTTTGTCGCGGTGTTCGCGAGTAACGAGAGGACCCATATCGCAGCCACGGCGGCCATCACCAGTACGGAGCTTGCCCATACGTTCGACAATCTTTGGGATCAACTTATCTGCAACTGGTTCGACAGCTACGACGACAGAGATAGCCATGCAACGTTCACCTGCGCTACCGAAGCCCGCATTGATTGCAGAGTCTGCAACGAGTTCGAGATCTGCATCAGGGAGAACCAACATGTGGTTCTTTGCTCCACCGAGCGCCTGAACGCGCTTGCCTGTGCGGGAAGCGCTCTCATAAATATATTGAGCAATCGGAGTTGAACCTACGAAGGAGATTGACTCGACATCTGGGCTATTGAGCAATCCATCTACAGATTCCTTGTCACCGTTGAGAACGTTAAATACACCATCAGGAAGTCCAGCTTCTTTCCAGAGCTTTGCAACCCACATAGATGCAGATGGATCTTTTTCAGATGGCTTAATCACAACTGTGTTCCCTGCGGCGATAGCGATTGGGAAGAACCACATTGGAACCATTGCAGGGAAGTTAAAAGGACTGATGATTCCAACAACGCCGAGTGGTTGGCGGGTTGAGTAAACATCTACGCCAGTAGAAACATTCTCTGAGTAAAAGCCTTTTAGAAGGTGAGGGATACCTGTTGCAAATTCAACAACTTCTTGGCCGCGGGTAATTTCACCGAGCGCATCGGAAAGTACTTTTCCATGCTCACTTGTAATGATCTCTGCAAGTTCGCCTTTGCGAGAATTGAGAAGTTCGCGGAAGTTAAAGATGATTTGTTGGCGCTTTGCGAGTGATTCATCGCGCCATGCAGGAAATGCATCCTTTGCTGCCTTGATTGCGGCATCAATCTCAACTTGGTTCGCAAGGGCAACGCGCTTTGTCTCTGTACCAAGAGCTGGGTCATAGACAGGTGCAGTGCGCCCTGACTTGCTGACGTATTCAGTTCCATTGATCCAGTGATTGACGATTGCGCTCATATTTCCCCCTCGTGGACAGACTCGCATAATAGGGGAGGAGTTGCAGTACTAATAAGTCACATCTAGAATTTCAATCAATTAAGGGGAGTACCTAGATACAGCCACCTCGTCATTACGGTGTAAAAACCCGGGGCGCTGGCCGACATGTCGGTTAGGAAGACCTTGACCACGTCACTACACACGCGAGTCAAGGAGAGAAAATTATGAATGTATCCATCACTGTTTGGTCCGTAACTGTTGGGCTGATTGCACTTCTTCTGTTGATTGATTTATTCACCGTCAGTTCAAAGCCTCACGAAGTGAAATTTAAGGAAGCTGCTGGTTGGTCAACCTTTTATATCGGTATCGCAGTTGCCTTCGGCATCTGGGTCTTTCAACGTTACGGATCGCAGAGTGGTACCGAATTCTTTGCTGCCTACCTAGTCGAGAAGTCACTCTCTGTAGATAACCTCTTTGTTTTCGTCATCATCCTTGCCCAATTCGCAGTACCGAGTATTTACCACCAAAGAGTTCTGCTCATTGGCGTGATGTTGGCTCTTGTACTCCGTGCAATATTTATCTCAGTAGGCGCTGCAGCACTTGCTGCATTCTCTTTCACATTCGTGATTTTCGGAGCAATCCTTATCTGGACAGGTATCGGGCTCTTCAAGCACTGGAATGAGGATCCAGAACCCGGCGACAACATTATTGTTCGCAAGATTCGTAAGCGTTTAACTATGGTTGATGAGTTCCATGGATCAAAGATGTTTATCCGCCAGGACGGTAAGCGCGTAGCAACCCCTATGTTCTTGGTGATGATTGCCATTGGTTCAACAGACCTGCTCTTCGCCTTGGATTCTATTCCTGCAACATTCGGCGTCACATCCGAGACATTCCTTGTCTTTGCAGCAAATGCCTTTGCCCTCCTAGGTCTGCGCGCCCTCTACTTCTTAGTGAAGGGCTTGCTCGACCGCTTGGTCTATCTATCTCTTGGTCTCTCATTCATCTTGATCTTTATCGGTGGAAAACTCGTCATGACTTACCTTCATGAGCAGTTCCACTCGATTCCAAAGATTCCGACATCTGTTGGGCTCATCGTCATTGGTGTCATACTTCTCGTATCGACAGTCGCAAGTTTGATCAAGACAAAGTCTGATCCAACTGCAAAGGCGCATGCGGGTCGTATCACCGGGGGAACGAGCATTGAAGAGTAAATTCGCACAAGCATGGAAAATGCTTCCATCTGCGCTGCGGAAAACTATTGCTCTCGTAATCGGTTCAACTCTCATTGTGACTGGGCTACTGCTGATTGTTCTGCCCGGCCCATTCACAATGCCGCTTCTCGTACTTGGCCTCGTAGTCCTTGCACTTGAATTTGCGTGGGCAGAAGCGATGTTAATTCGCGTCCGTCACCATGGCGCAAAACTCAATCCCAAGAAGCTCTTTAAGAAGCCATAGATTTCACTTCAGATATGAGAGTTGAAGAGCTAAGTGCAGATGAATGGGTACGCCTGCGAGATATTCGCTTAGCTGCTCTTGCAAACGACGGCCACGCATTTGGTGGAAATCTTGAAGCAGAGAGTGCTTACGATGAAGCTGCGTGGCGTGAGAAATTTGGAATCTTCACTGGAGTAATCGCTCGAGTTGGTGGAGAAGATGTTGGTTTCATGTCCGTCGAAAATCTCAAAGGTGACTTTGGGGCAACCTGCTGGATTGGCTCATGTTGGATTAGACCCGAACATCGCGGCTCGGGAGTCTTGAAATCACTATTTGATTTCGTTGACGAACGTGCAGCCGATCGAGATTGGTTAATTCAAGGTCTTGGCGTGTGGGTTGATAACGAGATAGCAATTAAGGCTTATCAACGTTTGGGTTTTGAGATGATGGGCGAGAAGCAAGAAAGCACGCGCAAGCCTGGTTTGTATTACCAACGAATGATACGAAAGACTCAAAAACTCTAGAAATTAGAGCTGAACTCGGTACTGACGCTTTCCAGATTCAAGAACGTAGGTGTCATAGAGCTTTCGCGCTGTTTCATTATCTGCATCTGTATTCCAGTAAAGGCGTGAACACTTCATTTCGAGCGCGTAAGCCTTTACATATTCAATAAGTGCACGACCTGAGCCTGTTCCGCGGGCAACGGGATCAACAAAGAGATCTTCGAGATAGCAATGTCCGTTTGGTGACCACGTTGAATTTTGAAGGTTATATGTCGTAAATCCGACTACCTTTCCATCGAGTTCAGCCACGGCACACTTCATGTTGAACTCAGGATCCATCATGCGAGTCCATGTGCGCTCTGTCTGTTCGGCAGGAACTGAAGTTTTATAGAAGTCGAGGTATCCCTGCCACAGAACGAGCCAACGCTCTTTATCTTGAGGTTCTATTGGCCGGACTGAAGTAGACATTAGAGTGCGAATGAAGGGTACTTATCTGAAACGAGTAAGAAGGCGTAGCCGTTAACTCGATTCCAGAAACGGATTGTTCTGAAAACAAACTTTCCTGCCCACTTTGGATAATTGCCGGTTGAGAAAGTGACTATCCAAGCAATCAGCGTCATTCCAAGTGCAATGAGTGAGTAGACAAGTCCAACGATTACAAGTGGAATTGATAAGAACCACTTCACGAGTGGAAGCCAACGGTTGAGAGTCTTGCCACCCTTGATATCCGGAAAGATCACAGCAATATCTTTATTGCGCTCGATTGATGGGTAATCATCTGTAAGCAACAAGACATATGCAATAACACGAGTTTGAAGTTCGAGGAGTGCATGGTTGAAGGTGAGCAAGTAGCTTGGGTAGACCTGACGGAAAACGAGAGATAGAAGTGCTGGCAATATTACAAAGCCCGCCGCCCAATCCCAGCTTGAATTCACCGCAAAGGCTCCGACAAAGACGGCAACAGGAAATACAAGAATTCCGCGCCAGAAAACGGTGGTCTTATTTCGCTTCTTAAAGGTGATTTCAATATCGGTTTTGATTTGTCTACTCATGGCTTAATCCTAGTCCACGCATATACCCTTTCCCAATGACATCACGCGAATATGCAGTTATCACAGGGGCAAGCAGTGGAATCGGTGCAGCTACTGCACGAGCGCTGGCGGCAAATGGATATCACGTCATCGCTGCTGCGCGACGAACAGATAAGTTGCAAGCACTTGCTGCCAGTGATCCAAATATTGAAGCAGTCGAATTAGATGTGACCAGTCAAGAAAGCGTTGATGCACTAGTTGCTCATTTAGGAAATGCCCCAGTATCCGTTCTCGTCCATAGCGCTGGCGGTGCTTTTGATGCTGATTCAGTTATGGATTCAGATCCAGAAATTTGGCAGAAGACATTTGATATCAATGTCGTTGGCGCAGTTCGAATGGTTAAGGCCATTACTCCACTCTTTCGCGAACATCGCAAAGGCCACATCGTTCTCATTACATCTACTGCGGCTCATCGCACCTATGAGAATGGTGGTAGTTATGCAGCTGCAAAATTTGGTGAAGCATCACTTGTAGACACACTTCGCCTTGAACTCAATGGTGAGCCAATCCGAATCACAGAGATTGCACCAGGAATCGTTAAGACAGAAGAGTTTGCAAAGATTCGCTATAAGGGCAATGTAGATGCCGCAGCAAAAATTTATGAAGGTATTGAAAAGCCTTTAGTAGCAGAAGATGTCGCTGAAGCTATTCGCTGGGTTGTCATGCTTCCTGACCACTTCAACGTTGATTCGATGATGATCAAGCCACTTGCGCAGGCAGTTTCACACAAGGTTTACCGCAAGCCAATTCGTTAAAGGGAGTTAAGGCAGATGTTCTCTGATCTCGCTATGAAGCGCGCCCATCTTGGCGTCACGCTCTCATTTCTCTGCTTAGGTTTTAGCGCAGGTAATTACGTCTCTCGAATCCCTGATGTGAAGAGCAAGCTCGAACTTTCAAATTCTGCACTCGGAATCTGTCTTCTCATGATGTCTGTTGGAGTCTTGGCTGCCCTTGGGCCCGTCGGAAAACTGGCAGCCAAGTATGGAAGTTCACAGACATTGAAAATTGCTACAGCTGCGCTGATTCTTGTTCAGCCGCTCGTAGGCCTCGCCACATCTGCAGTCACGCTTTCTGCAGCGCTCTTTATCTTTGGTATGACTGTTGCTTCGCAAGATGTATCAATGAATACACATGGAGTGACCCTGGAGCAGAAATCTGGCCTGCGCTACATGAGCAGATTCCACGCCTTCTGGTCTGTCGGCGGTCTTGTAGGAAGCATCTTCGGCGGCATGTTCGCGCAAGCAGAAATTGGAGTTTTCTTTCACCTCGTCGTTGTTTCTGTTGTTATTGCAATTGTGACCGTAATTGGCTCGCGATTACTTCTTCCTGGAGATGCAGATAAGCACATCTACACAGAGGAACAGAAAGAGAAGAAGAAGCGACCACCACTAATTCTCATCATGGGGCTACTCGGTATGGCTGCATCTGTTGGAGAAGGTTCGACAGGAGACTGGGGAGGCGTGCTTGCGCGTGAAACTTTTGGCGCATCTGCATTCGTCAGCACAATTCCATTTATTGCATTCTCATTCACCATGGTCGTTGGTCGATTCTTTGGGGATCAACTCGCAACAAAGTTTGGTCCCAATCGCATCCTCAAAGTAGGCGGATTTATCGGTGGAATCGGATTAGCAACGGGACTCATTGTTGGTGGAACTGGCGGAGTTATTTTCGGTTGGTTGCTCTACGGAGCAGCGCTCTCTGCAGTGATTCCTCTTCTCTTTAGCGCAGCGGGATCAATGGCCAATAAGCGATTTGCTGGAAGCATTTCACCAGCAGAAGCAGTTGCCATGATCTCTGGAATTTCCTACTTCGGATTTATTGTCGGCCCACCACTTATGGGATTTGTTGCGGATCTGATCACGCTGCGTTGGGCGATGCTCCTGCCAGCAGTGCTCGCCATCATCATTTCAGCGAGTTCAAGAATCTTTACTAACGAATAACTACTCGATAGCTCGCTAGCGTTGAATCGGTTGCATAAGCAATTCGAACTCCTGCAGCACGGGATGCGCTAAGCCCCTCAACTATCTGTTGGGTAAGAAGTTCACCTGGAGCCACGACTGCAACGCCCGGTGGATAAGGCGCAATCAAATCTGCAGAGATTCGTCCGAC
>WLKV01000017.1 GCA_009701085.1 Actinomycetota bacterium
CGTTGCCAAGGATATGTCGAGGTAGATCACTGGTGAGGCTATCGCTCGCAGGGCAGATTGTGCGTCCATTGAAATAGGCGCACCTCCACCTAACGCAAGAACAGTGTCATCAGAGAGCAGTTCATCTCGTAGAACCTTCTTTTCAAGAATACGAAATTCGTCTTCTCCGTCTTCTAGAAAGATATCCGAAACTGACTTACTAGCGCGTTCTTCGATGACATGGTCAGTATCGCGAAAAGGAATTTCCAGCTCGCTCGCAAGTAATTGACCAATGGTTGTCTTTCCAGATCCCATCGGACCAATCAGAATTACGCGAGGAGCCATGAGATTTACTTGAAGCGAAGATTCTTCATATAGGACTCGTAATTGCGGCGAACTTCCTGGACCGAATCACCGCCGAATTTTTCGAGTACAGCCTCAGCTAATACGAGAGCTGCCATCGCTTCTGCAACTACACCCGCAGCCGGTACAGCGCATACATCAGATCGCTGATTGATCGCCTTCGCAGCTTCACCTGTCTTTACATCAATTGTGTCGAGCGCCTTAGGAACTGTAGAGATTGGCTTCATCGCAACTGAGACTCGCAAGATTTCTCCGTTGGACATGCCGCCCTCTGTTCCGCCTGCACGATCTGTACGGCGATGAATTGCGCCATCTGTCCCACGTTCAATTTCATCGTGAGCTACAGATCCGCGGCGAGTGGCGGTTCGGAAACCGTCACCGATTTCTACGCCCTTAATCGCTTGAATTCCCATCATCGCAGCGGCTAAACGTGCGTCGAGTCTGCGATCCCAATGAACATGTGAACCAAGTCCAGGAGGCAGGTTGTAGGCGAGTACTTCGCAAACCCCACCGAGAGTGTCACCATCTGAGTGAGCCGATTCAATTTCAGTGATCATGAGTGCACTCGTTGCAGGATCTGAACAACGAACAGGATCTTCATCAATGCGCTTCATATCTGTTTCAAGCGGAAGTTCGTAACCATCAGGGATGCGAACTGAACCGATTGAAAGAACGTGGCTCAAAATTGTGATGCCCACAGCCTGTTGGAGGAAATTACGCGCGATTGCACCGAGTGCAACTCGAGCTGCAGTTTCACGAGCACTTGCACGCTCAAGAATTGGACGCGCGTCATCAAAATCGTATTTCTGCATACCTACAAGATCAGCATGTCCGGGACGTGGACGCGATAGCGGTGCATTACGAGCAAGGTTTTCAATCTCATCCGCCGGAACTGGATCTGCAGACATGATCTTCTCCCACTTTGGCCATTCACTGTTACCTACCTGCACAGAGATCGGTCCACCTTGTGTGGTGCCTAAGCGAACTCCACCAAGAATGGTGACTTTGTCTGCTTCGAAATTCTGTCGTGCCCCACGTCCTACGCCGAGTCGGCGGCGGGCTAGATGGAAATCGATATCTTCAGTTGTGATCGCAACATGAGCTGGCATGCCCTCGATGATTGCTGAGAGAGCTTGGCCATGAGATTCACCTGCTGTAATCCAACGCATGTGCCTATTCTGGCAGATACACCCTGATTCTCGCTCATCATTGCAACAGTCTTCAGGGAGATAGTGCGAGAACTGCACCACAGAGGGCCGGTGCAAAGGCTATTTCTCCTCGGAGGGAACGAAATCTAATGAGATGTAAAAGAATCAGAATGGATGAAGCCAGAAGAACGGCTGATATGAAATGAGAGATTTGAGATCGAGGAATTACCAGGGCGAGAAGAATGATGAGGAGCTTCGAGTCGCCGAAACCACAGCCTGTAAGCAGAGTGAAGAAGGCGACGCCTACTGAGATGAGAAGAAAATGGACAATGTCGAGATCGTGTACTCCGCTCATTATCGAGATCAGAATGAGAAGTAGGAGCGAGATATTCGGAATGCGATGGTGTTTGATATCAAAGATGGCGATTGAGAAGAGAAGTAAGGAGATTGCCACTCACTGACGATAGCGAGCCCGAGAGTGATGCAAACTCTCCCTGTGTATTAACCGGCAGCTTTACGCAATATGGGACGAATGTGATCAGCTAAACCAGCTCGATCAACCGACGATCCAAGAACGATCTCCAACTGATCAATACCTTGATACAACAAAAGTTCTAAGCCGTTGATGACGCTGCCGCCACAATCGCTCCATCGCTGTGCGAGCTCTGTTGGCCAAGGTTTGTAAATCACATCGAAGAGAGTTGAAGAAATTCCTGGCTGAAGAGAGTTAGCCAAGAGATCTGCCGCTCCAGCTGGTGTTGTATTTACGACTAAGTCATAGGAAGTGAAATCCACGTCCACGTTCCACTTGAGATACTCGAAGCGAGAATGGATAGCAGCAGATTCGAGAGCCTCTTGTCGCACACTTGATCGCCCAAGCACATGAAGATTTGTTGCTAATGAATCGAGGGCGCCAGTCACTGCGCGCGCAGTACCTCCGGCTCCAAGTATCAAGACAGATTCGAATTGTGTGAGGCCTGCATGAGCAAGGGCGGCAACAAGACCACTCCCATCCGTACTGGTGAGTGACCACGTTCCATCTCGATTGACGAGGGTATTTCCTGATTGAATTCGCTGGGTCAGTGCATCTGTGTCTACATCCAGTGAAAGAACCTCTTCTTTCAGCGGCATCGTAAGTGAAAGGTAATCAAACTCCTGTCCACGAGTTTCGACAAACTGTTGCAGAGTTCCGGAAGTTACTTCTATCGCCGAATAATTTCCGGCAAGACCAAGAAAATCAAAAGCGGCTTTATGGAGTACTGGCGAAAGAGAATGTGAAATCGGTGAGCCTAGAACTGCGCCTCGTATCACTTTTTACCCCTAAATTTCCCTGCACGTAAGTTCTTCTTATATAGAACCTTCCAGTCATTGAACTGGTTGATATCGCTTGTGTAGCGAGTATCAAAAGGTGCAACAGTGATGAAATATAACCAATCACCCGGTGTTGGGTTAATAGCGGCGCGCAGCGCATCAGCCCCAGGATTATTGATCGGTCCCGGCGGTAATCCATAGCGACGATAGGTGTTGTATGGAGAATTAATCAGAGTCGACTGCGTGCTCAAGAAGACGCTCCCGCGTGATTTCTTCACATAATGAACTGTGGAGTCGAATTGCAGCGGCATTCCCTTGGTCAGGCGATTACGAATCACCTGCGAGATCTTTGAGAAATCCTCAGTATTTCCCTCAGCTTGAACTAATGAAGCAATAATCAATAGTTGTTCTGGTGTGAACTTCTCCTTAGAAGAGAATATTCCCGCATCTTTCATCTCTCGTACAGCTCGATCGACCATGCTCTGTAGCGCCACCTTTGCCGAAGTACCACTTGCGAAACTGTATTGCGCCGGGAAGAGAAGTCCTTCGATTGATGTAAAACCGGAAGGCTTCGAAAGTGAGTTGAGAGCTGATGACACATCCGATTTCGAGAATTCCGCAGCATAGAACTGCGGCAGGATTTCACTGAGCCAGGCGCCTTCGGTGATATTGATGAGTCCTGCAATACGAGATGAATCAAGAAGTTGCGTCAGTGCTTCTGTGGCACAGATATGTAAATCAATTTCATGATTTCCTGGAGCAACCTTTTGTGAACGAGGATCTCCTACAGCGACCCTGAAGTACGACTCGGAAGATTTCACGACCCCTGCAGAATAGAGGGATTGGGCAATCTTAGAACCAGTCTCTCCTGATGCGATATTGATAGTGGCTTTACTCTGAGATGGAGAGCCACATGGAAAATCTGGAGAACCACTGCCGGGCACGCGCACGAAGTGGAGCGATAGCGTTACTGCGCACAGAAGTGAAAGCGCCGTTATTACTCTGAATAGTGGCGAGTTATTCCACATTTTCACTGAGAAGCCCCTGCTCAAGAATTGCAACAGCTGCCATCGCATCTATCAACGATTTTGAATCTCTGCTGGAAATTCCTGCCTCTTTCAACTTCTTCTGTGCGCTCACTGTCGAGAGTCGTTCGTCGATAAGTTGGATCGGAAGATCCGTGAGGGAAGCAAGTGTCTCGATAAATGCATCAACCTTTGCTGCGCTCTCCCCCGCGCTTCCCGACATATTGAGAGGTTTACCCACGAAAATTCGGATTGGTTCATGCTCTCTTAAGAGCTCTGAGATTGCATCGCTGAAGCTCTTTGATTGAGTCTCGAGGACGCAGAGCGGTGAAGCGAGAATTCCATCTGGGTCACAGAGTGCAACACCTGTGCGCACATCCCCATAATCGAAGGCGATACGTCGGCCTCGCATCACAATTACTTACCAGATATTGAATCGGCGATAGCGATGAGAGCAGCTTGTGATTTTGATGCGTCAGTTCCGCCACCTTGTGCGAAATCATCTTTGCCGCCTCCGCCACCACCCAAGATGGTTGAACCAATCTTCACAAGCGCTCCAGCTTTAAGGCCAGCTGTCTTTGCTGCATCACTTACTGCTACAACCAAGACAGGCTTTCCATCATTTGAGCTGATGAGCGCAATCGCTGATTGCGTTGCACGAGCTTTGAGATCGAGAGCAATCTTGCGAAGGTCATCACCAGTAATTCCATCGGGTAGAACTGCGGTGACAGTCGTTGTCCCGTTGAGCACTTGGGCAGAATCTGCAAGAGCTCCGATTTGGCCCATTGCCTGGGCAGAACGAACCGCAGCTAGCTCCTTTTCAATATCTTTGATTTTATTGAGAAGGTCAGAGATTCGCTCGGGAAGCTCTTCGGTACGAGCACCCTTGATAATTTCAGTCAGCGAATTAAGAAGAAGATGTTCGCGTGCAAGGAACTTGTAGGCATCGACGCCCACAAGTGCTTCAACGCGACGAACACCAGCGCCGACTGATGATTCGCTCAGAAGCTTCACGACACCAAGTTGGCCTGAACGTTCGACGTGCGTTCCGCCGCAGAGCTCGCGAGCCCAATCTCCAACGCTGACAACACGAACCTGATCGCCATACTTTTCACCGAAGAGCGCCATCGCGCCAATCTTCTTTGCGGCATCTTGTGTCATCGTCTCAGCGGTAACTGCCAAGTTATCGAGCAAGAGTGTGTTGACACGAGATTCAACTTCATTGAGAACTGAATCAGGGACTGCGCCTGTTGATGGGAAGTCGAAACGGAAACGACCCGGTGAGTTTTCAGATCCTGCCTGAGTTGCAGTCTCTCCGAGAATTTCACGGAAAGCTTTATGCACCATGTGCGTTGCGGTGTGAGCGCGCGAAATTGCATGGCGACGTTCCAAATCGATAGCTGCAAGTGCCTGAGAACCAGTTGTTACCTCTCCTGAAATAACACGTCCGCGGTGAACAGAAAGTCCATTAACGGGTGTCTGAACATCTTCAATTTCAACAACGGCGCCATTGGAAAGTGTGATGCGACCACCATCTGCTAGCTGTCCGCCACCTTCTGCGTAGAAAGGTGTACGGTCTAGAACAATTTCAACATCTTGACCTGAATTAGCTGAAGCTACGCTCAGTCCATCCACCAAAATTCCATTGATTACTGATTCAGTTTCATTATGTGTGTAGCCCACAAATGAGGAAGCGCCCTTTGAATCTGCAATCTTCTTGTATTCAGAGAGATCTGTATGGCCGCTCTTCTTCGCCTTCGCATCGGCCTTTGCGCGATCGCGCTGTTCATTCATGAGACGGCGGAAACCATCTTCATCAACTTCGAGGCCTTCTTCACGAGCCATCTCCAGAGTGAGATCAAATGGGAAACCGTAGGTGTCGTGAAGTTTGAAGACTTCTTCTCCTGGAAGAACGTTCTTCTTCGTAGACTTCAATTGAGTTGAAGCCATATCGAAGATCTGTGTTCCAGCCTTGAGTGTTTGCAGGAATGACTCCTCTTCAGCCACAGAGACAGCGAGAATGCGCTTTTGATCTGCAATGAGTTCTGGGTATTGAGGTCCCATAGCACCAATTGCTGCAACAGTGAGCTCGGACATAATCGGATCGTTGACGCCCATTAAACGCATATTTCGAATGGTGCGGCGCATCATGCGACGAAGCACATAGCCACGACCTTCATTGCCTGGAGTAACTCCATCGCCAATCAACATCGCTGATGTTCGTGCATGGTCTGCAACTACGCGCAGTGAGACATCTGTGTTCTGAGACTTTCCATAATTTACACCAGCAAGTGCGGATGCCTTCTTGAGAATCTGCATCGTTGTATCGATTTCATAGATATTTTCTACGCCCTGCAACAACGCTGCAGTACGTTCTAGACCTAGACCTGTATCAATACTCTTTGCGGGTAGTTCGCCGAGGATTGGGTAACCATCTTTACCGCCGCCTGCGCCACGTTCATTCTGCATGAAGACGAGGTTCCAGACTTCCATGTAACGGTTCTCGTCAGCAATCGGACCGCCTTCGACTCCGTATTCAGGCCCGCGATCGTAGTAAATTTCAGAGCAAGGTCCGCAAGGTCCTGGAACACCCATCGACCAGAAGTTATCTGCCATATCGCGACGTTGAATACGTTCGCGTGGAATTCCTATCTTCTTATGCCAAATATCAGCTGCTTCATCATCATCAAGATAAACAGTAACCCAGAGACGTTCTTCAGGGAATCCATATCCGCCATCTGCGACAGGACGAGTGAGAAGTTCCCAAGCAAGTGAGATGGCGCCTTCTTTGAAGTAATCGCCGAATGAGAAGTTTCCGCACATCTGGAAGAAAGATGCGTGACGCGTTGTCTTTCCTACTTCATCGATATCAAGTGTTCGAACGCACTTTTGAACCGAAGTTGCGCGCTTATATGGAGGTGTTACCTCACCAAGAAAGAATGGCTTAAATGGAACCATTCCAGCGTTAACAAGAAGGAGGTTTGGGTCATCAGCAATCAGTGAAGCTGAAGGAACAACAGTATGAGATAGACCCTGACGGTTCTCAGATTCAAAGAAGCGCAGCCAGCGCGAACGGATCTCGGCGGAATCCACTAGTCAGATTTTTTCTTCGACTTGCGGCCTTTACTGAGGGTTGCAGCGCCAAGAAGGGCTCCGGCAACTCGTCCAGTAGGACTTTCCATAAAACCGGTTGTTGCGCCAGTCACCTTGGACGTTACTTCCTCAACGTTCTTGGTGATCTTTGCAAAACTTTCGAGTGGCCCATTGATGAGCTCGAGGGTGCGCGTTGACTCGTTAAGCAGTGGCGTCGTGTCATCGGTAAAAGCCTTGAGGGATGTCTTCGCCTCATCGATGAACTTACTTACACGAAAAACTGTGTAGGCAATCGCTATGGCGATCACGAATAGTGATGCTGCCGCAATGATTGTTGCAATTCCGCCTGGACCCATGTTGTTAGCCTACCTGACTTACTCCTTTGGAGGAGTCCAATCGATGGCAGCTTCCTTTCGTTGCGCAGGAGTAATTGGAGTTGGTGCACCAGTAAGAGGGTCGCCACCGCTTGCAGTCTTAGGGAATGCAATTACCTCACGAATTGAATCCGAACCGGTGAGAAGTGCGCATACGCGATCAAGACCCAGGGCAATTCCGCCATGTGGTGGTGGACCGTAGTTGAAGGCTTCGAGTAAGAATCCAAACTTGCTCTGCGCTTCTTCATCTGAAAGACCAATGACGGTAAATACATCTTTCTGAATGTTGCGATCATGGATACGAATTGATCCGCCACCGAGTTCGGTTCCATTAAGAACAATGTCGTATGCGTAGGCAAGTGCTGATGCAGGATCTGATTTAAATGTTGAAGCAAATTCAGGCTTTGGCCCTGTGAACGGGTGATGAACTGCAGTCCATCCACCATTGTCAGTTGGTTCAAACATGGGAGCATCGACAACCCAAACGAATTCCCAAGCTCCTTGATTAATCAAGTTACAGCGCTTTCCAATTTCAAGACGAGCTGCACCGAGAAGTTGCTGAGATGAAGAACGATCACCGGCGGCGAAGAAGATAGCGTCTCCTGGCTTTGCGCCAACAAGGGCTGCAATTCCTGCCTGTTCATCTTCGGAAATGTTCTTTGAGACCGGACCACCAAGAGTGCCATCGGCATTTACGAGAATGTAAGCGATTCCCTTTGCGCCACGAGCCTTCGCCCAATCTTGCCAGGCATCGAGTTCGCGTCGAGGAGAGTCTGCTCCCCCAGGCATCACAACTGCACCTACATATGGCGCTTGGAATACACGGAATGGAGTTGCCTTAAAGAAATCGGTAACTTCAGTTAATTCGTAACCGAAACGTAGATCTGGTTTATCAGAACCGTACTTGTCCATTGCATCTGCATAGGTCATATGTTTGATGGGAGTTGGAATGTCGTATCCGACAGCTTCCTTCCACACCTTGACCAAAATCTTTTCAGCTACAGCCAAGATATCTCCTTGATCGATGAAGGACATCTCAATATCGAGCTGAGTAAATTCTGGCTGACGATCTGCACGGAAATCTTCATCACGGAAACAGCGAGCAATTTGGTAATAGCGTTCCATGCCAGCAACCATCAAGAGCTGCTTAAAGAGCTGTGGCGACTGCGGAAGTGCGTACCAACTGCCTGGCTGCAAACGCACAGGAACTAGAAAGTCGCGCGCTCCTTCAGGAGTTGAGCGAGTGAGATAAGGAGTTTCGATCTCGAGAAATTCAAGGTTCTCCATCACATTGCGGATAGCTGATGTGACCTTAGAACGAAGACGCAAGTTGGCAGCTGGACCTTCGCGGCGAAGATCGAGATAGCGATAACGAAGACGGACTTCTTCAGAGATATCGACTTCACTGCCGGAATCAACTGGGAATGGAAGTGGTGCGGATTCGCTCAGGACCACAACATCATCGCCCATGACTTCGATTGCACCTGTAGGAATATTTGTATTTTCATTTCCGGCAGGGCGAAGGGCCACCTCAC
>WLKV01000018.1 GCA_009701085.1 Actinomycetota bacterium
CGATGCCTAAGCGCACAGTCTTTCTTGAAGCATTCGGCCAAGACGATCAAGGCGTCCTAGAAACCATCCACTCACTTCCGCTAGCCGCAGTTTGGGATATCGAAGTGTTTCCCACGACGCCAACAGCAGGATCTAGCGTATAAAAGTTCATAAAAGTGTTTACAAGTTTTTACGGGAAAAATTATGGGGAAACCTCGGGATTGGGCCTGAAGTGAATTCTTCCGGTTTATAGGGCGACTCTTCTTTTCATTTAATTGAAGTAATCGTAGAATCGCCTTATGACTGAAATCCTCAATTTTAAGCATGGAAAAATTGTTGGAGTTCGCACCTCTGTATTTACTATTTTCAACCAAGAGAAGTACGACCCAAAGGCAATTCCCGCCGCGTGGCAAGAATTCTTTGCAAAGTCTGCTGGATCCGATTTGAGTAAGGCCGGTACTTTCTATGGTGCCTCTATCCCGAGCATGTCCATGGATGCTCCGATGGATTACTTCGCTGGCGCACTGGTTGATTTAGATGCTGAAGTTTCAGCGGGTTTTGAAAATATTGAGATACCTGACGGCGCTTATCTTGCAGTTCCGCACGTAGGACCAATTACGAATATTGCCGCTTCCTATCAGAGTGCATATATGGAGGCGCTCGGAGCATCAGGCAAGGAGATGCGACCAGCTCCACACCTAGAGATTTATAACCCAGCGCTCAATCCCATGGCTGATGATTACCAAATGATTATCGGCATACCAATAAATTAGAACCTCCGGCTTATAGGGCGCCTCTTCTTCACATAATTGTTACTGCGAGTAGCCAGATACCTATGCCTTGATTTACATGCACTACGGGTTTGGTAGTAATCGGGACTTGGTTAATCACCAGGTCTCTTTTGCTTTCCCGCACCGCTTAATTAAATATGCAATAATTCGAATCCGCTTGTTTGGTAGTAATCGGGACTTGGTTAATCACCAGGTCCCTTTTGCTTTCTAAGATCGTTTTTATCCACAAGTAGCCTCATATAGAAATTTCGTGATTTGGCAAAGCCGTAACTTCGCTTCCGTGTTGGGGGCGTGTTGTAATTGGTAGCCTGTTCGTTTACCAAACAAGCGGAGTGGGTTCAAATCCCGTCGTCTCCACCACAGTCTTAACTGTTACGGCTCGATCTATTGGTAATGGTCAAAAGTGCTGCATCAGATATGCATGGGAGGGCCTCGAGAGATCGAGGCCCTTTCCAATTTTCCGGCTTATAGGGAGGCTCTCCTATATTCTTCAGGGTAACTAAATTACGATGGCACCATGGCTGAGAAGAAAGTAATGGGACCGGCTTCGTATTTTCCCTCAATTGAGAAGAAGTATGGAAAGCCTATTGAGCATTGGATGAAGGAACTTAAGAAGGTTTCAAAGCTTGCTCACATGGAACAAGTAGCTCACCTGAAAGAAAAGTTTGAAATGGGTCATGGCCACGCAAATGCGATTGTGGCTGTTTTCAGACAGAAAAACGGTCTTTAGTCTTGGCAACAAGAGAGCAGAAGCTCTATGAAATGCCTGTGGCAGATGTTTATGTTCACTATGTAAATAAGGTCGAACGCAAAGATCGAACCGAGGCTGAGCTCATTAAAGTCATGTGCTGGCTAACTGGGTTTGATACCAAGACACTTAAGCAGCATCTCAAGAATCAAACCTCTTTCAGAGATTTCTTCAAAGCTGCGAAAATTCACCACAATGCCAAGCTGATTACCGGTTCTATCTGCGGCGTGAAGATTGCAGAGATAGAAGACCCTCTTATGAAGAAGATTCGCTACATGGACAAACTTGTTGATGAGCTTGCCAAGGGACGCCCAATGGAGAAAATTCTTCGGGAAGCATAAGTAGACTTAGCAAATGGCTAAATACATTATTTATTTCAATCAGCAGTGGGTGGGAGATCATCCGGCTGAATGGTACGTACCGCGCGGGCCACTCTCTCGCGCTGTAGTCGAAGAGATGAAAGAAGCAGGCGTATTGGTATTCGCGGGTGGTCTAGTAGAAGAGATCGACGAAGCATTCGGGTCAGATGAAAATGGAGTAATCAGCGGCCCAATTACATCGGATGGTGAATTCCTTGGTGGAATGACCATCATCGATGTAGCCACTGATGAAGATGCAAAGTTCTGGGGTTCGAAAATCGGAGTCGCTTGCGGTTGGCCACAAGAGATTCGTAAATTCAAAGGCTAATGTGATGGAAAAAGTTCGATCTGAAATTCTAGAAACAGGTAACCCCAAGATTAAATCTGCTCGCATTATCGTTGAAACATCTCCAGCGATAATTTTTGCAATCCTCGCGAATCCAAAGCGCCATAAAGATATTGACGGAAGCGCAACAGTTACTGCGAATGTCAGCGGTCCAGATTCATTAGTCCTTGGATCGAAATTTGGCATGAAGATGCGCCTAGGGATCACGTATTGGATTCGAAATACAGTGGTGGAGTACAAGCAGGATGAGTTAATTGCTTGGCGACATTTTGGCCGTTGGAGATGGCGATACGAACTCGTGGATCTAGGTAATGGCTCAACTCAAGTTACTGAAACCTTTGACGGCTCCTTTGCTCCAGAACTTGCTCAGAGATGGCTCAACTTCCGCAAGGCATACCCCTGGACTCAGTTAGCTGTTGCCAAGACTTTGGTGCGCTTGAAATCTATCGCTGAGGAAAGTTAAGGTACCAGCATGAAATTTATGATCTCCGTAATTGATGATCAATCAAATTCAGGCACAAAAGAAGAGATGGCTGCCGTTGATGCATTTAACGACGGTTTGCGCGATAACAATCAATTTATCTTCGCTTGGGGCTTGCACGCTCCTGAAACAGCCACAGTGATTGATAATCGAAATGGTGCAAATGTTGAAACAGGCAAGCCGCTATTCGATGCAAAAGAGCATTACAGCGGGCTTTGGATTATCGAAGCAGCGGATGCAGAAACAGCTAAGAAATTAGCGTATGAAGCATCAAAGGCATGCAATAGAAAAGTGGAACTTCGCCCGCTTCACTAATTCTTTGTTTGGCTAACGAAGGTCCAGACATCGAGTCCATCTAAATCAATGTGGTGGCCATGTTGCTTCATAATTGCCGCAATCTGACCCTTATGTTCAGCTGAATGCATCACCGCTTGAGAAAGAATCAGCGAACGAGTCGCGTGAATGATTCCATTCTCGCCTTCAATCTCGAGCTTGTCATCAGGCAGAGAGAGATTTTCTAGCAAGTGAGCATCCAACTTGGCCATTATTGGAAGGTATTCAAGGGCAATAGATCCCGCGGTAATTGGCTTGAGATCAGTCCATCGAGCACCACTTAGGCAGTAGCTATACCACTCACCACTTCCTGCGAAGTGAGTAAGTATCTGACCCACCGGCCATTCTCCTTCTGCAGCCTTGAGACCAAATACTTCATCCGGCATATCTTTAAAGAGTGTGAAGAATTTTTGGTTCGACCATGCAAGATGGCGAAGTGATAGTTCTAGAGTAATCATGGTTTAGTTGAAGAAAGCGATGATTGCGCCTGCAACGGTGAGGTTGATTGCATCATTTGCGGTCTCAATGATCCAGACTTTCAGAGATTCTCCGCCGAAGAGTCGGTGTGAAAGGGATGCGAACATTGAAATACCTACACCGAGCGCGAAACCGATACCAGCGCCATCTGAGATCCCGATATCAGTACCTGCATGCTGAAGTGAATTGATAATAAGAGCGAGAGTTAGAGTCTGAGCAATGATGCCGAGGATTGTTCCGCCAAAGAGCAAGACTGGTTTATTCTGATTTGAATTGAGCTGGCCAGATGCAATTCCGCGCTCTTTCATCCAGATTGGATAGAAAGTTTTTGGGCCGAACCAAATGGCTCCGCTCACAAAAGAGAATCCGAATGCAACGATTACGCCAACGATATTGAGTCCTGTAAATGTCATGCGCAAAAGGGTACAGGTCTAATTGCTACTGAGCCATGATTGCATCGTGAACATATTGGGCTAAGCCGTTAACTCGACCGTCGTAGTACTTCTTAAATCGCGGATCTTGCACATACATAAGCGCAAGGTTCTTCTGCATTTCTACTGAGCAGTCATAGAACCATTTTGAGATCGCTTCTCGATGAGCGACAACGGCTTTTTGAGCTTCGGGTGCATTAATTGAAATGCTATTTCCAAATGCGTAAACAAAAAGTTCAGTTGCTGCCTCTTGATCTACCTTTGCAGCAGCGAAGTCGGAGTGGGTGTATTTAGAAGTCCGGGATTTGGATTGAGCGTAGGCCTCGGTATCTCCCCAACGCTCCTGGACCTCGTTTTCGTACTGCTCCATGCTTGAAAGGTTACCTTTTGTTGACGTTGGAAAGCGCCCACAAAACGCAGAGAACGATGCCAATGGCAGAGAGAACCATCGTCAGAGTTACTGATTCACCGAGCAAGAGTGCAGACCAACCTAAAGTCATGATTGCTTGCAGTTGCTGCACCTGAGATCCGTGTGCAACTCCAAAGTCACGAAGTCCGCGGTACCAAGCAAAGAAACCCAAGTACATGGATGAGAAGCCGATTGCGAGTAAGCCTAAGAGTGCATCACCATGGAAATCATGTGATGAGATTGTCTGCGCATAAACAATCGCTGATGCTGGAATCGCAATCGGTAAGCTGACAACGACTACCCAAGAGATAACCTGCCAGCCAGGCATAAATGAAGTTAATGAAGCACCTTCTACGTAGCAATAAGAAGATGCAATCACAGCACCGATGATTAAGAGATCGGTGAATAAATCAGAGTCAGAAGTTCCGCCTCGAGTAACTGAGAAAGCGATGAGTAGAACTGTGCCAAGACTTGAAGCGACCCAGAAAGATGTGCCCGGATGCTTTCTATGCTTAATCACAGCGATGATTGCAGTTACAAGTGGCATCACTGCGGCAATAACTGAGACGTGCGCCGATGTGGTCCGTTGCAGTGCGAGTGCAATCAGAATTGGCCAGCCGAAGACTGCTCCAAGTGCCGTGAATGCAGTTGGTCGCCATAGCTCGCGTGGAAGCTTCGGAACCTTTGCAATCAACATGAGTGGAATCGCCAAGCATGCTGCAATTACCGGACGAGCAAAGGCTGTAAAGAGTGGGTCAAAACTCTTGAGCGCTAACTTGGTAAAGGGCAGCGAGAGTGAGAATGCAAAGATTCCCAGGAAGGCAAAGAAGAGACCGCTTCGCTGAGTTTTAGTAAGTGAAACGGCCATCTACTTAGTTGAGATTAACTTTGACAGACTTTCCAGTGCGAGCTGATTCGTGAGCTGCATCAGCGAGAATCAGTGCAGCGCGGCCATCGTCATAGGTAGAACCAAGGACCTTGCCAGTCTTAATTCCCTCAACAAAGAGTTTGAGTTCATTGCGGTAAGAATCTGCGTAGCGTTCGAGGAAGAAGTCCATAAATGGCTCTCCTGCAGTCGTTGCATCCTTGGTAAATGACTTCACAGTTGAATCAGAGAGATTACTGATCTGAAGCATTCCCTTATCACCGAAGATTTCAGCACGCTGGTCATATCCAAATGCTGCATGGCGTGAATTCACGATGGTGACGAGTTCGTTATTTGCACCCTTCATGACAACGCTGACGTTATCAAAGTCGCCTTCCTCCTTGATGTAATCGCAGAAGCTATTTGCTCCGAATGCAGTTACTTCAACGATATTGGGAACGAAGTTACGCGCCATATCGAAATCATGGATAGTCATATCGCGGAAGATTCCACCAGAGACTGCGATGTAAGCCTGTGGCGCAGGTCCTGGGTCCCGGCTCGTAAGGATTACCTGCTCGATAGTTCCGATAGTTCCATCGACGACCTTTGCCTTAAGTGCAAGGTACTGAGGATCTTGTCGGCGGTTAAAGCCAAGGGTGATATTGATCTTCGCAGCATTTGCTTGAGCGCGGAATTCTTCGACGTTCTTGATATCGAGATCAAGCGGCTTTTCGCAGAGAGCATGTACGCCATGAGCAATGCATTCACGGATGAGTGGAATGTGTGTTGCAGTTGGTGAGCCAATGATGACTGCATCGATTTCACCAGAAGCAATCACAGCTGAAGGATCGCTAGAAACCTTGCCACCGAATGCAGCGGTTACCTTCTTTGCATTCTCTTCAAAGGGATCGACAACATAGACAAGCTCGAGCTCGGGGGTGTCATTGACGCTTCCAGCATGGACGTAGCCGATACGACCGGCACCAATAATTGCGATTCTGATTTTCTGAGTCATTGCGTGAGCCTATTCCTTGATACGTAGTTGGTGAAGTTACTTGTAGCGAGTCCCGATGAGATTGCCAATTTCAAGGACTGTCTTGATATTAGAAAGTGAATCGTGGTGGGTATAGAGAGGCCCCTCAAGAAGTCCTTGTTCTACATATTGAGCAAAAGCATGTACCTGATAGATAAGTCCGAGATGCTCAGGGATTCCAAGTTCATCTACCCAAGTGGTCTGTGCCCCGTTGAATGTGGATTCATGGAAGGTAATCGAAGATGGGGTAAACCAAGGTGTCCCAAAGGTGATCGCACCCTTTGAGCCAGATACCCCAGCCCAGTGAGGAAGTGTTGTGCGAGCTGAAAGAACAAAGTTTGAACGCGACCCGTTGGCAAAGCGCATAAATGCGTGGGTCTCTTCATCAATATCGTTGGGATGTAACTTTCCAAAGGCATGAATCTCAGTTGGATTACCTAGGAACTGCTGCGAAAGAGCTGCTGGATAGATACCCATATCGATGATGGGATTTCCGCCGCCTATGGTGAAGAGGCGAGTGACTTCGAGATTGTTCTGGCAGAAGTTGGAGACTACGAGTTCAACATCTCCAAGTGCGCCACTAGCAACGAGCTGGCGTGCAATATCCATCTGCGGCAAGAAGCGAGTCCACATTGCTTCCATCGCAAGGACCTTCTTCGCCTTTGCTGCTGCATAAATCTGTTCTGCCTCTGCGTAATCCATTGTGATGGGCTTTTCGATCAGAACATGCTTGCCAGCGTTGATAGCAACGAGTGCAACCTCTAAACGATCAGAGGGCAACGTTCCGATATAAATTGCATCAATATCATCACGAGCTGCCAGTTCTTCATAAGAGTTGTGGAATGAATCAAGGTTCCACTTCTGGGCAAAAGCTTCAGCCTTGCCGGGTGTGCGAGATGCAACTGCTACAAATTGTTGAGTTGAATTCAGTTGTGCAGTCTTAACCATCGCATCTGAAATCCATCCTGCACCGAAGATTCCCCAGCGTAGCGGCTTTGAATCAGCTGCCGAAAATACATGTGGCTTTGGAAGTGTGGTCATTGCTTCACCTTACTTATCTGGGTTAGGAACGGTTACATCGCGAACGAAGGATTCGAGGTCGTTGACGGATTGCAAGAATCCTCGGAGAGTGCGAAGGGTTCCACCGAAGTTGGTGAACTCTTCAACCGTCAGACCATCAACGTCATACATCTTTCTAAACTCTGGAAAGTTTTCGAGAAGCGGATCAAGGATGCGTGCCTCAATCGGTTCGTTGACGCTATTGAGGTTGGGGGTAATGCCCATCTCATTGATCTTTACCTGCCATGCATATGGAGGAGAAATCACAGAATCTCCACCAAGAATTTCAGACCAGTGCATGTGATTGCGGAAAGCTGCAGATAACAAACGAGTGCGATAGCCGCGCTCGGTATAAATCTTGTGTGCATGTCTAAAGACTGCAACGCCAGCCCATTCAAGAATCTCTGGGTCCACTTTGGCGCCCATTTTTTCTGCGCCAACCTTTACCCAGTCATCGACGCGGCCAACCATGATGGTGCAGACAGGTCCCATCTGTGAGATATCAAGACCTTCAGCCTCGCGACGCTTTAGCCCGCGCTCGATAGCTTCGGCAACTGCGATTGTCTGGGCCACAGAGAATGAAACTGTCGCGTTGAGGCTGACACCTTGGTAGGTCGCTTCTTCAAATGCAGAGATTGCTTCACTCGTTACTGGAATCTTGACGATGATGTTCTTGGCAAGCTTTGAGAATTCAACAGCTTGTGCGGCAAGTGCCTTGGCATTTCGGAAATTGCGCGGATCAGTCTGAATTGAAAGACGACCATTACGACCGTTGTACTTTTCAAATTCACCTTCGAATAGCTTTGCAGCGTTGAGAGAGAGCTCTTTGACCATCGCCCAACCGATTTCATCTTCTGTTGCAATGGGATTCGCTTTTGCATATGCCTTAATACGCTCAACCCAATGTGGAGCGTCCGCCTTGATTGCAGTTAGTGCAATTACGGGGTTACAGGTTGCCCCAACGATTCCCCAGTTAAGGGCATCTGTGAGCTCTTTGGGATCTGCTGAGTCATTCCAGAGAACAGTTTTGGAGTTCTCCTTCATATAGAGAAAAGGTGATTGGTTCATCTCTATTACTTCACTCGTGCAGCGCGAGTTGCAGCAAGGATGTGCTCGCGTGTGCGCTGTGCGATTGGGAAAGGCATATCGACAGGGCAGCCATACATATCTTGCTCGATGATTGCGAAGATTTCTGGATTAATTTCAAGTGCGCGCTCGATGATTGGCGCAAACTTTGGAACGCCTTCGAAACCTGGCTCTGTCATTACGCCTTTGGCAACTGCATCACCGAACGGAACGTCATTCTTTAAAGTCTCAGCCAAGATATCTGGGTGCACCTGCTTAAGATGCAAATAACCAATGCGCTCTGGATATGCGTTCATCATCTTGAGGTTATCGCCTAAGTAATAAGCAAAGTGACCGGTATCAAGGCAGAGATTTGAATACTTTGGATCAGTCTCTTGTAGGTAGCGCTCA
>WLKV01000019.1 GCA_009701085.1 Actinomycetota bacterium
AAGCACTTATTGCGATTGGCGGATTTGATGAACGTTTTACTCGCGCACAAGATTGGGAACTCAATTTCCGACTTCGCGAGAACGGTGGGCTTGTCTATTTTGATCCACGGTTACATGTGACCTATCGACCACGATCAACAGTGCGCGCACTAGCTAAGCAGTACTTTGAATACGGGCGTTGGCGCAGAGTTGTCTCTCGTCGTCACAGTGGAACAATTAATTATCGCTACTTGGCGCCACCATTTGCACTTGTGGGCTTCTCGCTCTCTCTCTTTGCAGGAATATTTCTACCCATTCTCTTTACTCCCGCTGCGATTTATCTTCTCTTCGTCGTACTGGCTTCAATCAAGATTGCAACATCGATTCGTGAGTATCTTCTTCTCTTGGCGGTAATTCCCACCATGCACTTCGCATGGGGAGCGGGATTTATCTCATCGCCAAAGACTCTCGTGCCCGCCGCCGAATAAGTAGCAGGTCGCTGCGGTAGCCTTTCGCACGTGGAGAAGCCAGTAGTTGTATACGAGCCGTTTCGCGCGGGGCTACCTCCTATGCGCGAATACATGCGCTCACTCTGGAGCCGTCGCACCTTTATCTCTGAATTTTCACGCTCTGAACTCCGCGAGCAGAATTATGGATCAGTCTTTGGCCAGCTCTGGCTCATTCTCAATCCACTCCTGCTCTCAGCTGTCTACTTCCTACTTATCTATGTCATTGGCGGAAGTAGCGATGCCAACCGCTTCGGCCATCTGACTGCAAGCCTCTTCCTCTTCTATCTCATCGCAAATAGTTTGACTGGCGGCGTGAAAGCAATTACTTCGGGCCAACGCCTTATTCTCAATACATCTTTTCCTCGAGTAATGCTTCCTATCTCTGCAACAGTTATTGCGCTCTTTAAATTTATTCCGACGCTCGTTGTCTTTGTTGCCATCCATGCAATCATCGGATTGCCTTACTCATGGCAGATGCTGTGGGCGATTCCCATCCTCTTTATTGCACTTGTCATGGCTCTTGGTATGGCAATTCTGATCTCATGCATCAATGTGTACTTCCGAGATATCTCTAGCATGCTCCCTTACCTCACTCGAAGCCTGCTCTACTTATCTCCAATCCTGTACGAAGCAACAAACGTCTCTGATCGAATTAAGACTCTCGAGATTGCAAACCCCATCTTCTTCCTTCTTGATTCATGGTCACGCGTCGTCGTACATGCACAAGCGCCATCAATGAATGGGCTCATTCACGCCAGCGTATGGGCTCTCTTCCTCTTTATCACCGGCACATACTTCTTCTTGTCGAGGGAGCGTGATTTCGCTGTCCGACTTTAAGCACGAACATTCACCCCACAGCGTTGCTGTCTCGGTGAAAGATCTCGGCCTCACTTACACAACATCGATTGATAAGAAGCCAACTCTGAAAGCACGCTTAAAGACTCTTGGTCGCGGCAAGAAGCACACACGTATTGTGCGTGCGCTTAACGATGTTTCAATTGACGTTCATTACGGAACTGTGCTTGGAATTATTGGATCAAACGGAGCAGGTAAGTCATCGCTGATGCGCGTGATTTCAGGAATTGTTCCACCCACACAAGGTCGCGTAGAGGTCTATGGAAGCGTCAGCACCTTGCTTGCCTTAGGTGTCGGCTTCAATCCATCAATGACAGGGCGCGATAACGTCTACTTAGGTGGACTTGCTGCGGGAATGTCGCGCGAAGAAATCGATGCAAACTTCGATGCCATCGCAGATTTCTCTGAACTTGGCGAAGCAATCGATGCACCGATGCGCACATATTCATCAGGAATGTATGCCCGTCTCGCATTTTCGGTAGCCGCAGTCGTCGAGCCAGATATCTTGATTATCGATGAAGCTCTCAGCACCGGAGACGCTAAATTTAAAGAGAAGAGCCTCAACCGCATCAAGGAACTTCGCACCGCCGATCGTGCTCTCATCTTGGTGAGCCACGCACTCGCAACCATTGAAGATATCTGTAATGAGGTTGTCTGGCTCAATAAGGGCACACTGATGATGCGTGGAAATCCAACAGAGGTCATTGCCGCGTACCGCGAATTTGTTAATGCAAGAAAGAGCGCATCATCTGATGAGGATGTTTAAAACCTTTCTCATCGCCTGTATCTCAACCCTCTTAATTCCTACTGCCACCGCTGAAACGCCTCAAGCATTCTCCTTTTCCGGATCGGGTTATGGCCATGGTGTAGGCATGAGCCAGATGGGTGCCCGTGCACATGCTCAAGCAGGAGAGAGCGCAACAGCAATACTCAATTACTACTACAAAGATGTCGTTGTAGCACCAATAGTTGATACACAGACAATTCGCGTCAATATTGGCCACTTACTCAAATCAATCTCTTTCGTTTCTGCAACACCAGATTCTTTGATTCAGATTTATGCAGGTGAAGTTGTTGGACCCACTGAAGTGGCCCCGTTAGCTACATTTACTGCAAAACAGAAAGCATCGCTCAGAGTTGATGCACAAGGAAATGTCACTGGCCCAGTAACTGCAAAGTTAATGACGGTTCGATGGAGTGGACCTAATTCGGTCATCACCTTCTCTCAACCTGGAAGCGCCGTGAAATATCGCTACGGGCAGATGCAGATCAAAGTAGTTAAAGGTGCCTTCGAAGTCACCAACTCATTAAGTCTTCATGACGAGTATCTATGGGGGATTAGCGAGATGTCTTCAGCGTGGCCATCAGCAGCGCTCGAGGCTCAAGTGATTGCTTCACGTTCGTACGCGCTCTCAAAGATTGGCGCCATCAAAGCATCGTGTGATTGCCATGTGTACTCACACATCGCAGATCAAAATTTTGTCGGATACTCAAAAGAGATAGAGCCAAAGATTGGCGCGCTCTGGAAAGCCGCAGTTATCCGAACGAATATAGATACATCAACAAGCCTTGCAATTCTTGCCAACGGTAAACCTATCCAGGCTTATTACTTCTCATCCTCTGGTGGGGCAACGCAGACAACTCTCGATGCATGGGGACAACCAACTTCTTATACACAATCCGTTTCCGATCCTGCGGGGCTTGATCCAAAGATCAATCCACGTTTTGCAAATTGGAAAGCCAGCGCCACTCAAGAGTTGGTAGCAAAGGCATTCTTACTTCCTGAAATCATTTCGCTAGAAATCGTCTCGAGAAATACAGCCGGAGCCGTTACTTACATCAAGGGAACGAGCGCTAATGGATCAACAAAACTTCTCCGCGGCGATACCTTTAGAAGCCGGGTAAAGATTCCTTCACCGTACTTTCAGCTCGCGCAATAAGGCGCAGAGTTAGTTGGCGTGAAGAACTGAGTTTAAGCCACCCCAAGTACCTGTGCGCATGACTGCTTCAAGTCCACCAGTAAGTGAATTACGACGGAATAGAAGATTACTTGCACCTGAAAGTGTTCCGGCCTTCACGATCTCGCCATCAGGAAGTTTTACCTTGGCTGCAGCGGTGATGTAGGTACCTGCTTCGATGACGCAGTTATCACCGAGTGAAATGCCAAGCCCCGAGTTTGCACCGAGAAGACACTTTTCACCGATAGAGATAACTTCTTTTCCGCCACCGCTGAGAGTTCCCATGATGGATGCGCCGCCACCGACATCGGTGCCATCGCCCACAACGACTCCAGCTGAGATACGACCTTCGACCATTGAGGTTCCGAGAGTTCCAGCGTTAAAGTTAACGAATCCTTCGTGCATCACCGTAGTGCCTGATGCGAGGTGAGCCCCAAGGCGAACGCGATCAGCATCTGCAATGCGAACACCTGATGGAACTACGTAATCAACCATGCGTGGGAATTTATCGACAGCGATGACAGTGACATGACCGTACTTTGCTTTGAGTTTCGCGCGAGTAGTTTCAAATCCATCTACTGCGCAAGGACCTGCAGATGTCCATACAACATTTGCAAGTAATCCAAAGATTCCATCTAGAGATTGGCCGTGAGGTTGAACGAGTCGGTGAGAGAGAAGGTGGAGGCGAAGGTACGCATCTTTGGCATTTTGAGGAGCAACTGTGAGATCGATTTCAAGTGAGACTAATTCGCGAGTAACTCCGCGGGCTTCATCGCTACCGACCATTGATGTCAGCGTTGCATCAGGTGTACCAGTAAGGGCACCGAGAGCAGGAGATGGATACCAAACATCGAGAACTGTTGAACCTGCAAGAGTTGCGATTCCATGGCCATGAGCTAAAGAAGACATGTTCTAAGCCTAACCCCTATTCTGTCCCTCATGCGCATCGCAGTATTTTGCTCTTCATCACCCACCATCGATAGCAAATTTATCGACCTCGCATTTGAACTTGGCGCGGGTATCGCTGAAAGCGGTGCGGAATTAGTTTCAGGCGGTGGCCATATCTCTGCCATGGGAGCGATTTCTCGAGGCGCCCGAAGCAAGAGCGGACGGACAATCGGAATCATTCCGCAGAAGTTGGTTGATATTGAATTTGCAGATCACGATAGCGATGAACTTATCGTCGTTGATTCGATGCGTACTCGTAAGGCAAAGATTGAAGATCTCTCTGATGCTTTCATTACCTTACCTGGCGGACTCGGAACTCTCGAAGAACTCTTTGAAATCTGGGTTGGTCGCTACCTAAAGTTTCACGATAAACCAGTGATCATTCTCGATCCGTACGGCGTCTATCAGCCACTTCACGCACTTGTCGAACATCTCGAGACCGAGAACTTTGTGAAGCCAGGAATGCGCGAACTTCTGCATTGGACGACTACTGTTGAAGAAGCTGTAGCGATTGCGCATGGCAAGAATGTTTTTGGCAAGAAATAAGATGGCAAGTAATACTCTCTCCATTCATTTGACGATTCCAGCTTCACAAGAAGTTGTCTGGAGCAAGATTGCAGATTGGCAATCACAAGGTGATTGGATGTTGCAGACAAAGGTTTGGGTTACATCCGAAAAAGTTGAAGGTATCGGAACTTCAATAGCTGCATTTACTGGACCACTTTATTTTCTCTACCCACGTTTTAAATCTCTCGGCCTTCTCGACTTAATGGTTGTCACGCAATGGCAACCTCCACATCGATGCGATGTCGATCATGTCGGAAAAGTTCTTAAGGGAAGCGGAACATTCCAACTGAGCGATATTTCCAGCTCATCCACACGTTTTGACTGGTCAGAAACTATCGAAGCGCCTAAGGCGGCCTTCTTCCTTATTGCGCCGTTTCTCTACATCGGCGTGCGCATATCTCTCGCACGCTTCGCGCGATCTTTTACATAAGCCACCCCATTCCTTGGATTCTTTAAGAATTTTGATGAATGTAGAAGAATCAAGCGAGTAACCTCTATTCCTATGAGCAGCTCGAGCAATCCTCAAACCCTTGCGGATCTGCTCGCATCCCTTCCTGAAGAAGAGCGAATCATCTTGACCTTGCATTACCTGCGCTCCAAATCGAGTATAGAAATTGCAGCCCTTCTCTCGGTCCCTGATCGCGCTGTTATTGCCGTCATAGAGTCGGGAAAGGCGCGCCTCAAGGGGGAATTAGGGCTCTAGCGAGCCTTTAGCCGATTTCACCCATGGCTCAATCTGCGAGATACTTCTCCCTACAACTTTCTATCCGAAAGTTCCCCGCACCCGAAGTAAGAGCAAACAAGGAGTCCCCACCATGGCAGCTATGAAACCTCGTACCGGTGATGGACCAATGGAAGTCACGAAGGAAGCACGTTCCCTCGTTATGCGAATTCCTCTCGAAGGTGGCGGGCGCCTCGTAGTGGAACTCAACCCACAGGAAGCAAATAACCTCAGCGCAGCTCTTGAAGCCGCTGTTGCTCTCATTAAGAAGTAGAGCGGATCTACAAAAATTCTTCACACAGTTGCGCCGGATATTGAGGCCTTAGTAAGCGCAGATATTCTCGCTGTGGGCTTCACCAAGAAGAGCGATGACACCATCGAACTGGCCGGTAACTCACGCCTCATCGCCTCTCTCGAGAAATACTTCGAAATTAGCCTTGTCGATGAGATCGCCTTCTTCCAACCATCTGGGAAAGCCGGCGAACTCTTTGAAATTCCCGTGCTCCATAAAGATTCGACTGTCGACCGTATCTACATCGTTGCAGTTGGCGATGGCGCTCTTCCCGCACTTCGTACCGCAGGCGCTGCTTTAGGGCGAAAGGTTCGCGGTAAAGCAATCGAACTCGTCTCGCTCATCGCAGACTCTCGCCTTGAAATCCGTGCACATGGAGTCTCCATACTTCTTGGTGCATACACATGGAATCTCAAGACCGGAAAGCCTGCAGAGATTGCAACCGTTGCGCTCGCAACAAAGGATGCATCATCGGTGGCTGAAGCCAGTGTGATTGCGCGCGCTCTCTATACAGCTCGCGATCTCATTCACACCCCAGCCAACATTAAGAATCCGTTGTGGATGGCTCAAGAAGCCAAGAAGCTTGCCGATGAAAAGGGTCTAGCAATCTCTGTTCTTGCCGGAAAAGAACTTGCAAAATTTGGTGGCCTTCGCGCCGTCGGAAATTCATCACCAAAGCCGGGACCTCGATTTATTCAACTTACCTATATTCCCAAAGGAAAGTCGCGTTCTGCTGCAGCGCTTCCGCACATTGTGATTGTTGGAAAAGGAATTACCTTCGATACTGGTGGAGTTTCTCTCAAGCGCCCCTATGAATTTATGACTGCAATGAAGAGCGATATGGCTGGCGCTGCCGCTGCACTTGCGACAATTAGCGCACTTCCAGAATTACAACCGCAAGTAAAAGTCACAGTTCTCATGATGTGCGCAGAAAACGCGCTCTCCGGCACTTCACAGCGCCCATCTGATGTCATTACTCAATACGGCGGAACGACAGTTGAAATCATTAATACCGATGCTGAAGGTCGCCTCGTTCTTGCAGACGGACTTGCTTATGCCGTTGAAAATCTTGATCCTGATTATCTCTTTGATATTGCAACGCTGACAGGCTCTGCAACTCTTGGGTTAGGTCGCCAATATGCAGCGCTGTACACACGTGACGAGAAGCTCGCTAAAGAACTCGTTGCAGTTGGCGAAACTTCAGGAGAACGTGTCTGGCATATGCCTTTAGTTGATGATTACCAAGACTCACTTGAAAGTGATGTTGCAGATCTCAACCATGCTGCCGATAAAGGCGATTACTCAGCAGGTTCTGTCACAGCCGCGCTATATCTCGAACATTTCGTCGCTGATTCTCGCTGGGTTCACCTCGATATTGCAGGTACAGGTCGAAGCGAAACTGATTCTGGAGAAAACGCTAAGGGCGGCACCGGATTCGGCGTGCGATTCTTCATTGATTGGATATTGTCCCTCTCATGAACATCAGCCCGCATTCTTACGCAGAGACCTTTATTGCAGAAGATGCGGTAAAGATTGCAGCTCGTGCTCGCGGTCATGAACTCGGAACAGTTGATGCATCGCAAGGTGCGGGTGCATATCTTCGCCACCTAGCTCACCAACTCAATGCTCAATCTGTCGTAGAAATTGGTACAGGTTCAGGTGTGGGTTCACTCTGGATTCTTGAAGGCATGATTGCAAGTGGAACTCTGACATCTATCGATGACGAAATGGAACATACATCGATTGCAAAGCTCGCTATGGCCGATGCTGAAATTGCACAGTCTCGCTACCGATTTATTACCAACTCAGTTATGGATGTCATGACCAAACTGACAGATCGCGCTTATGACCTCGTTGTCTACCGCCACAACTCCGAAGATCTCTCATTTGCTATCTCAGAAGCGCACCGAATCCTTCGCAGTGGTGGCGTCTTCGTTATCGATAATTTCTTCGGCGGATCAAAGGTTCAAGATCCTGCTCAACGCGATCCCAAGACAATCGCTCTGCGCGAAGCTGGGAAAGCGATTAAAGCCGATACAGAATCCTGGGTGAGTTCACTCATACCTACAGGTGACGGTTTATTGCTCGCCACTAAGTTGTAGCAGAATAACTCCATGAGCATCGATCCCAGCGGCCCTTGGTGGGTTGCTCCCAGCAATCGCGGTTTAGGTAGAAAGATTTCTCTCCGTTCTGCAATTATCTTCGCCATCATCGTCGGTGTGATTGCAGGTGCATTCGGTGCTTCTTCAACAGGTTCGCTCTTTGGACACTCAGTAAATCTTGTGAAATCAACATCCACGATTGAACGCCCAGTCGGATCAGTTGCAGAGATTGCCCAACGAGTACTTCCTTCTGTTGTCTCTATCGAAGCTAAATCTGCCGACGGTGGCGCAACAGGCTCAGGCTTTGTTATCGATAGCAGCGGATACATTCTTACCAATAATCACGTTATTGCAGCTTCTGTAACAAGCGGTGGAGATATCACCGTTCGACTCAACGATGGCAGTTCATACGATGCAAAGGTTGTTGGTCGCGATACTTCATACGATTTAGCTGTACTCAAAATCATTGGCGCATCACTCAAAGCACTTCAATTTGGCGATAGCGACAAGGTGGCGGTTGGAGATTCAGTTATTGCAATTGGCTCACCATTGGGTTTAACGGGAACAGTGACACTTGGAATTATCAGCGCCAAAGATCGCGCCGTTACCGCTGGCGAATCTAGTGAAGAGAACTCATTTATCAATGCCCTTCAAACTGATGCAGCAATCAACCCAGGAAATTCAGGTGGGCCGCTCGTAGATGCCACAGGTGCAGTCATTGGCGTTAATTCGGCTATCGCATCACTGGGTTCGAACTTTAACTCTCAGACCGGATCTATCGGATTAGGTTTTGCAATTCCTATCAATCAGGCGCGCAA
>WLKV01000002.1 GCA_009701085.1 Actinomycetota bacterium
GATGCGCTCCTGAACTTCTTCGATACCGATTTCAGAGACAATCTCATTGAAGAATCCGCGAACGACGAGACGACGCGCATCATCCATATTGATTCCGCGTGACATCAAGTAGAAGAGTTGTTCATCATCAAAGCGACCCGTTGTAGAAGCGTGACCTGCTCCAACGATTTCACCAGTTTCGATTTCGAGGTTAGGAACTGAATCCGCGCGTGCTCCATCGGAGAGCAACAAGTTGCGGTTGAGCTCGTAGGTATCTGTACCTTCAGCGGCTGCACGAATGAAGACGTCTCCGATCCAGACTGTATGTGCCTTATCCCCTGCAAGTGCGCCCTTGTAGTTCACGCGTGACTTTGCATTGGGGACTTTGTGATCGACGAACATGCGGTGTTCAAAGAACTGTCCAGCAGTAGCAAAGTAGACGCCTGATAGATCACATGATGCACCCGGTGCAATGAAATCAACTGTAGGAAGCAGACGTACTACATCTCCCCCAACAGTGACAACGATTGACTTAAAAGTGGCATCGCGATCAACGATTGCATGATGGCGCGCTGCATGAATGGTCTTTGTGCCCCACTCTTGAAGTGCGATAAGTGTGAGATGAGCACCTGGCTCGACAACAATCTCAAGATCTTCTGCAAGATGCATATCGCCAGAGTTCTCAATCACAACGACTGATTTCGAGTGGTTTCCGGCTTTAATCTGAACTCGTGAGAATTCAGCTGAATCGGTACCAAATGCGCTGCGATTCAGGAAGATGGGATCTGCAATCTCAGCATTTGCAGCAATTGATAGAACCGCACCCTTTGAAGTGAACTGACGGATGCGATTCACAATCGCATCATCGGTCTCAGTAACTGCATCAATATCCTGATGTGTGAACGTTGCACCCGTTGGGAGTGAACTCTTTACCGCGAGTGAATTGCGTTCGACAGCAGTCGCTGTTCCATCGTGCATTCCGCCAAGGCGCTTTAGCGGTGTAAAGCGCCAAGCTTCCTCACGGCCAGTAGGCGTGTGATTTTCGAGAAGGTTAGATTGCAATGTAGACATTAGCCGACTGCGCCTTCCATCTGGAGTTCAATGAGGCGGTTAAGCTCGAGCGCATATTCCATTGGAAGTTCGCGAGCGATTGGCTCAATAAATCCACGAACGATCATCGCCATCGCCTCATCCTCATTGAGCCCACGAGACATGAGGTAGAAGAGCTGATCATCTGAAATCTTCGAAACGGTTGCTTCGTGACCCATAGAGACATCATCTTCACGAATATCTACATAGGGATATGTATCTGAACGAGAGATGGTGTCGACAAGAAGAGCATCGCACTTCACTGTACTTGCTGAGTGGTGCGCACCTTCTTGAACCTGAACAAGTCCACGATAAGAAGTACGTCCGCCACCACGAGCGACAGATTTAGAGATAACAGAAGATGAAGTGTAAGGAGCTGCGTGAACCATCTTCGCACCTGAATCTTGGTGTTGACCGGGACCTGCAAAGGCGAGTGAAAGAGTTTCACCCTTTGCATGTGGGCCCATCAACATCACTGCTGGGTATTTCATGGTGACCTTTGAGCCGATATTTCCATCGACCCATTCCATGGTTGCACCTTCTGCACATGTTGCGCGCTTTGTTACTAAGTTATAAACGTTGTTTGACCAGTTCTGGATGGTTGTGTAACGAACACGCGCACCCTTCTTGACGATGATTTCAACAACAGCTGAGTGAAGTGAATCTGACTTATAGATTGGCGCTGTGCAACCTTCTACATAGTGGATGTATGAATCTTCATCAGCGATGATCAGAGTACGTTCAAACTGACCCATGTTCTCTGTATTGATACGGAAGTAAGCCTGTAATGGAATATCTACATGTACGCCCTTAGGCACGTAGATAAATGAACCACCAGACCAGACCGATGTATTGAGGGCAGCAAACTTGTTATCGCCTACTGGAATAACGGAACCGAAGTACTCCTTAAAGAGTTCTGGGTGCTGCTTAAGTCCGCTATCTGTATCGAGGAAGATAACTCCCTGCTTCTCAAGATCTTCGCGGATTGAGTGATAGACAACCTCTGATTCGTACTGAGCAGCTACGCCAGAAACCAAGCGCTGTTTTTCGGCTTCAGGGATACCAAGTCGGTCGTATGTGTTCTTAATGTCATCAGGCAGGTCATCCCACGTTGTTGCTTGCTTCTCTGTTGAACGTACGAAGTACTTGATGGTGTCAAAGAAAATTCCTGAAAGATCAGATCCCCATGATGGCATCGGCTTCTTATAGAAGAGGTCGAGACCCTTGAGGCGTAGATCGAGCATCCACTGTGGTTCGCTCTTCTTCGCTGAAATATCGCGAACAACTTCCTCGCTGAGACCGCGCTTAGCATTAGAGCTCGCCTCATTATTATCTGACCAACCGTATTCGTAATTTCCGAGGCCTTCGAGCTCTGGGTGTGCTGTTGTCATGATGATGCCTTTCCAGCGGTTAGTTTTCCTGAATTGATCTTCTTTGGTTGCTTTGTCAGATTGGGAATATAGGTAGTGCAGACTCCATCACCATGCGCGATAGTTGCTAAACGTTGCACGTGGGTTCCGAGTACACGGGAGAAAGCTTCTGTCTCTGCTTCGCAGAGTTGTGGGAATTCAGCAGCAACGTGCGCGATCGGGCAGTGGTGTTGGCAGAGCTCTTCGCCTAGCGGGCGAGACTCCACGCTCGTTGCATAACCTTGTTCAGTAAGAAAAGTTGCGAGTGCCTCAGATTTATTGGAACGTTTTGCAAGTGCAATCGTTGCCTTACGTTCGATGTCATCAGCTCGAGATTGTGCAAATGCCTTAACAAGATGTTCGCCAGATTGCGCAGACATAAATTTAAGAGCAGCAACAGCTAAGTCATCGTACGAATGTTCAAACTTCTCGCGTCCTGAATCTGTCATCACAAATACTTTGGATGGTCGTCCACGACCTCGGCTCAGGGCTTGGTGAGGTTCGCGCGCTTCGAGGATTCCATCAGCGACTAAGAGATCGAGGTGGCGGCGAATTCCTGCCGGGGTGAGGCCGAGGCGCTCCCCCAGAACGACCGCTGTCGAAGGCCCATTCTCGAGAACCGAGCGGGCGACAGCGTCACGGGTGCTGAGGTCATCGATTTTCACAACAGTATTGTGTCGTAATTCGCCCTGCCTAGCCAATCCAAAAGGCAGGCTCCACCCGCGAGTCGGCAATAGGCTACGGAGCGTGAGTAGATCAATAAAGGTGGCGAGCAAGCTACTACCCGCACTAACTGGTCTCCTCCTATTCCTCCAATCCGCTCTCGTTGTTACTGGTGGCGCGGTTCGAGTAACCGGATCTGGACTCGGTTGCCCAACATGGCCCGAGTGCACCCCTGGTTCCTACACGCCAGTGCCCGGTCAAGCCGAAGGACAACTGCATGCGTGGATTGAATTCGGAAATAGATTGCTTACCTTTGCACTCTTCTTTGCAGCGATAGCAACGTTGATCGCAATCTTCCGAGCTGGCCGAAGAGATCTGCGACTTCTCGGTGCGACACAAATTCTTGGAATCTTGGGTCAAGGTGTTTTGGGTGGGATAACTGTCTTAACAAATCTCAATCCTCTTGCTGTGGGTTCACACCTCTTACTGTCAATTCTTCTTATTGCAGCAGCAACGTCGCTTCATTCACGTAGACATCATCCATATGTGCGCACATCATCGAGTGAGCTTCGCATCTCTCGCGTCTCGTTCATTCATACTTCGCTTGCATTTATAGCGATCTCCATTGGAACCCTTGTTACAGGAAGTGGTCCTCATGCAGGAGATATAGATGCTCCACGATTGAACTTTGCAATTACAACAATCACTCGAGTCCACAGCGCATCTGTATGGCTTCTCATGATCGTCTCCATCTACTTCCTTATTCGCAGAAATCTAAATTTCGAGACGAAGAGATGGCTAAGAATATTTATCGCGCTAGCTATTTGCCAAGGAGCACTTGGCTACATTCAATATTTCCTCGGGGTTCCTGAAGGGCTTGTAGCTCTTCATCTCTTGGGATCGGTTTTGGTATGGATCGCAGCGTGGCGGGTCCGACTATCTGTTGTACGTAAACCCGCATAAGGAGAAGAAGATGACAAAGATCGCTGGCTGGACAGAACTTGATGACCGCGCAGTTGCATATGCACGCGCACTCGCTATGGATGCAGTACAGAAGGTTGGCAATGGCCACCCTGGTACAGCAATGGCGCTTGCCCCTGTTGCTTACAACCTCTTTCAGCGCCACCTCATCCACGATCCATCTGACCCACAGTGGTTAGGTCGCGATCGTTTTATCTTGTCTTGCGGTCACTCATCGATGACTTTGTACACACAACTCTTCTTCAGTGGTTATGGCCTCGAAATGGAAGATATCCAATCGTTCCGCACATGGGGTTCGCTCACTCCAGGCCATCCTGAATTTGGCCATACAGCAGGCGTTGAAATGACAACGGGGCCACTCGGTGCAGGTGTTGCAACATCTGTTGGCTTCGCAATGGCAGCGCGATACGAGCGTGGTTTGCTCGATCCAGATGCAGCAGTTGGCACATCCCTCTTCGATCACTCAATCTGGGTTATTTGCTCTGATGGAGATCTTCAGGAAGGCGTTTCCGGCGAGGCATCTTCACTTGCTGGAACACAAGCTCTCGGAAACCTCAACATCATCTACGACGACAACAGAATCTCTATCGAAGGAGACACTCACGTTTCCTTTACCGAAGATGTTGCTGCTCGCTATCGCGCATACGGTTGGCATGTACAAGAAGTCCCTGCGCTAGCAGATGGAAATGTTGATCTTGAATCTCTCGACAAGGCGATGCTCGCAGCAAAAGCTGAACTGACAAAGCCATCACTCATTCGTATGCATTCAACAATTGCATGGCCTGCTCCAAAACTTCGCGGTACTGCAAAGTCACACGGCTCTGCTCTCGGCGACGACGAAATTGCTGCCACAAAGAAGGAGCTCGGCCTCAATCCCGATGAGAAGTTTGCAATGCCTGCAGATGTCTTTGCGCACGTTCGTTCCGTTAAGGTCCGCGGTGCTGCTCTTCGTAAAGAGTGGGATGGAAAGTTTGCACAGTGGCAGAGCGATCATCCAGATCGCGCTGCGCTCTTGAAGCGACTCGTTGCTCGAGATCTTCCAACTGGTTGGGAAGCATCTCTGCCTGTCTTTGAAGCCGGAAAAGATGTAGCTACTCGCACCGCATCAGGCCATGTCATCAATGCAATCGCAAAGGCTCTCCCTGAATTTTGGGGCGGTTCTGCAGATCTTGCCGACTCGAATATGACAACCATCGAAGGTGGAAATTCATTCTTACCTGCATCCAGTGATATGAAGAACGCAGATCCATACGGTCGCATCATCCACTTCGGAATTCGCGAACATGCGATGGGTTCAATTCTCAATGGAATTGCACTTCACGGTTTGTCTCGCTCGTTCGGCGGAACATTCGCTGTCTTTAGTGATTACATGCGTCCATCTGTACGCCTAGCGGCAATCATGGATATCCCATCAACTTTTGTATGGACTCACGATTCCATCGGCGTCGGCGAAGATGGTCCAACTCACCAGCCGATTGAGCACTTTGCAGCTCTTCGCGCGATTCCTAACTTTGCTGTGCTGCGTCCAGCAGATGCAAACGAGGTTGCAGAAGCATGGAAGGTAGTGATTAAGCGCAATAAGCCTGCTGGATTCTTACTCTCTCGCCAAAACTTGCGCACGGTCGATCGCACAACACACGGTGCAGTTTCTGGTGTTGAAAAGGGTGCCTACATTCTTAAGGAGTCATCAGCAGCCGCAAAGGTAACCATCATTGCAACAGGTTCTGAAGTTGGCATCGCCCTCGATGCTCAGATTGCTCTCGAATCCGAAGGCGTAGCAACTCGCGTAGTCAGCGCTCCCTGCCTTGAGTGGTTTAACGAGCAACCTGCTTCTTATCGCGAATCAGTTCTTCCTTCATCTTCACTTCGCGTCAGCATCGAAGCTGGTATCGCACTCGGATGGCGCGAGTACGTTGGCGATTCAGGAATTATCGTCTCTCTCGATCATTGGGGCGCATCCGCTGCAGCTGGAAAACTATTCACCGAGTTTGGCCTTACTTCAGAGCGCGTAGTTGCAGATGTGAAGAAAGCTCTTGCGTAATGAAGATTTCAGGTCCATCGCTTTCGGAAGTTGACCGCGAGAGCGATCTCTATCGAAAACTCCGCGAAGTTCACGCGCGCATTGCGAAGAAGGATTCCCAGACCTGGGGTTCAAAGGCAGCGGCAGAGGCTGCTGTGCGACTCAACTGGGTAGACCTTCCCGAATCATCGCAGAGCCTTCTCCCACAGATATCTGACATAGCCAAGAAGTTTTCAACTCATACTCGTGTTGTTCTCTGCGGAATGGGTGGTTCTTCACTTGGGCCAGAAGTTATCGCGCTGACATATAAGAGAGAAATTCTCATCTTCGACTCGACCGATCCTAATTATGCAGAACATGCAATCGGTAACGACCTAGCCAAGACCGTTGTTGTCGTGAGTTCGAAATCAGGTTCAACGATTGAGACCTCATCACAGCGTTCGCTCTTCCAAGCGCAATTTGAGGGCGCCGGACTCAATCCTGTTGACCACATGCTCTTTGTTACAGATCCCGGCTCTCCCCTCGATATCGAAGTTCGCGCGAGTGGCTACTCAGTCATCAATGCAGATCCCAATGTGGGCGGTCGTTTTAGCGTCTTGAGCGCCTTTGGATTAGTTCCATCCGCTCTCGCTGGTGCCCCCGTAGCTGAACTGCTCGCTGATGCATCTGCTGAGAAGAGTTCATTTCTTAAGCGCGACGAAGTTATTCTTGATGTCACTTATCTTCTCGTTACACAGGCAGAGCAGTACATCGCCTTTACCGATGCAGCGTCATCGGTACCTGGTCTCTCCGACTGGATTGAACAACTGATTGCAGAATCCACCGGTAAAGATGCAACAGGACGTCTACCTATTGCAACTGAAGATACTGCTCGCGCACGCGTCGGCGGTTCATTCACAGTTGCGTATGCAGGAACTGGTGCTGACCTCACCGTTGAAGGTTCACTAGGTGCTCACTTCATCTTCTGGGAGTGGGTAACTGCGCTCATGGGCGCTGCGCTCAAAATTGATCCCTTCAATCAGCCCAATGTCACTGAAGCGAAAGAGCAGACAGCTGCATGTTTAACTGAGTGGAATAACTCAGTCCCAGCTCTTACTCCAGCATGTACTGAGAAATCGGTGGAAATCTTTGGCGATGGGCAATCTCTTAAAGATGCCCTTGCGACATTTATTGAAGATGTAAAAGATGGCGGATATATCGCAATCATGGCCTATCTCGATCGACGCGATGATGTGAAGATTGCAGAGTTACGTTCCATACTTGCGGAGAAGTCAGGTCACCCAACATCTTTTGGTTGGGGTCCACGTTTCTTGCACTCAACCGGTCAATTCCATAAGGGCGGACAGAAGAACGGTTCGTTCTTGCAGATCACAGGTGAAACTTCTATCGATTACGCGATTCCAGGTCGTAGCTACAGTCTTCGTACTCTTCTCTTCGCTCAAGCAATCGGTGATAACCGAGCGCTAGCGACAAGAAAATACCCGCTCCTTCGTCTGCATCTGCAGAACCGAAGTGCGGGTATTGATGAAATCTTGGCAGCTGCCAGATCTCTGTAATAGCGCTTTATTCGATGTCATCTCCGCGAAGTTTGCGTAGAGCATCTTCAAGAATTTTTTCGCCTTCTTTATCAGTGCGACGCTCCTTCACATATGCAAGGTGAGTCTTGTAAGGAATATTGACCACTGCGCTCGGTGGATTGTTCTTATCGCGACCAGCTGGAAGACCACACTTTGGGCAATCCCACTGATCTGGAATGATGACAGTCTCTTCAACAGCAAATGATGGTCGGACTTCATGTCCATTTCCACACCAGTACGAAACTGTTGCGCGCTCAATTTGATCGCCGCGCTCTGCTTCGCCCATTGGGCCAGCGCCGACACGGCTACCGCGAATTGCACTTGCCATGGATTAACCCTTCAAGACGAGTGAGAGACCGACAACGCATGCGAACCAGAGTCCGCCCACAACAATGGTGATTCGATCGAGGTTACGTTCTACAACTGATGAACCGCCGTAATTTGATGAGATACCGCCACCGAAGAGATCGGAGAGGCCGGAGCCCTTGCCCTTATGGAGAAGGACCAAGAGAATCATCAAGACGCTAGTGATGATCAGAAAGATTGAGAGCGCTAAAGCCATGCGTAAAACTCCTCTAGAGGTAGGGGTACAGGATACCCGAATGGATAGGAAAGCCCTTAATTAGGTGAGAGTTACGCCTGAGTGTGGAACTTGGCGATCTTTGCGAGCTCTTCTGGGTCGAGGCTTGCTCCACCGATAAGCGCTCCATCAACATCTCCCTGCTTCATGATTTCAACGATATTGGCTGACTTCACAGAACCGCCATAGAGGATGCGCATATTGGCAGCAATCTCAGAAGAACCGATCTGCTCAATCTCTTCACGGATAGCTGCACATACTTCTTGTGCATCTTCAGGAGTAGCTGTCTTACCTGTACCGATAGCCCATACAGGTTCGTAAGCAATCACAATCTTCTTCAAATCTGGCTTATGGAAACCTTCGAGACCTGCGCGAACTTGGCGGATGACATGTGAGACATGTGTTCCGGCTTCACGGATAGGAAGCTCTTCGCCTACGCAGAAGATGGGTGTGAGTTCGTTAGCAAGAGCTGCCTTGATTTTTCGATTGATGAGCGCATCATCCTCGTGGTGGATAGCGCGGCGCTCAGAGTGTCCAATGACAACAAAGGTGCAGCCGAGCTTTGCAAGCATCGATCCTGAGATATCGCCAGTGAAAGCACCGGAGCTCTCAGGAGATAGATCCTGTGCGCCATATTGAAGACGGAGACGATCTCCATCGACCATAGTCTGGATGGAGCGAATATCTGTAAATGGAGGAATGATCGCGACATCGACAGCGTCGTAATCCTTATCGTCGAGTGAGTAAACAAGCTTCTGTGCAACTGCAATCGCCTCGAGGTGATTGAGATTCATCTTCCAGTTGCCGGCCATAAGTGGCTTACGCATTTGTGCTCCCTTTGAACGGTTCTTGTAGTTGGTGCTTGAAGTGAAAAATTAGAGATCGAGCGCTGTGAGACCAGGAAGTTCTTTACCCTCGAGGTATTCGAGAGATGCTCCCCCGCCTGTTGATATATATCCAAATGCTGAATCTGCAAAGCCGAGTGAACGTACCGCTGCCGCAGAATCGCCGCCGCCTACAACTGAAATTCCAGGAACTTCTGTGAGGGCTTGAGCTACAACTTTTGTACCGTGAGCAAAGTTAGGGAATTCAAAGACGCCCATCGGACCATTCCAGAAGACTGTCTTACAGGTTTTGATCGCTGCAGCAAATGCCGCCGCAGTTTCAGGACCAATATCGAGGCCCATCTGATCTGTAGGGATTGCATCAGCGCTCACCAAAGTTGGTGTCGCATCTGCAGAGAAGGTTGGAGCCACGACGATATCTGTTGGGAGCAAGAGCTTCACGCCAGAATCTTCAGCCTGCTTAATGAGTCCCTTGACGGTATCAATGAGGTCGCGTTCTACAAGTGAAGAACCAATCTCTTTGCCTTGCGCTGCAAGGAATGTGAAGAGCATTCCGCCACCGATGGCCATAACATCAACTTTTCCAAGAAGGTTTGAGATCACACCGATCTTGTCTGAAACCTTGGAGCCGCCAAGAACAACGCCATATGGACGAACTGGATCGATGGTGAGCTTCTTGAGAACTTCAACTTCTGCTGCAACAAGTGTTCCTGCTGCATGTGGAAGAAGCTTCGCTAAATCAAATACGGAGGCATGCTTACGGTGCACTGCGCCGAAGCCATCGCCAACATAGAAGTCAGCAAGCTTGGCAAGTTCTGTAGCGAGTGCTGCGCGCTCTGATTCATCCTTAGATGTCTCGGCTGCGCTGAAACGAATATTTTCAAGAAGGAGTACCTCACCTGCTACAAGTGCCTCAGCTTTTGCTGTGACATCTGCACCAGTGATTGCACCTGCAAATTGCACAGGCTTTCCAAGAAGTTCAGAGAGGCGAACTGCAACCGGTGCAAGTGAAAGTTCAGGTTTTGCCTCGCCTTTTGGTCGACCTAGATGAGCTGCAATAACAATGCTTGCGCCTTTTTCAAGGAGCACATTGATAGTCGGAAGTGAAGCGCGGATACGGCCATCATCAGTGATCTTTCCTTCTTTCAAAGGAACATTGAGATCGCAACGTAAAAAAACGCGCTTGCCAGCTACATCTAGGTCAGCCAATGAAGACATTAGAGGGACTTACCTACATATCCAACAAGGTCAACGAGGCGGTTTGAGTAGCCCCATTCGTTGTCATACCAGCCAACAACTTTGACAGTTGTTCCGATTGCCTTTGTAAGACCTGCATCGAAGATACATGAAGAAGGATCTGTCACGATATCTGAAGAAACGATCTGATCTTCTGTGTATGTAAGGAAGCCCTTGAGTGAACCGTTTGCCGCTTCCTTCATCGCTGCGTTGATCTCAGCCGCTGTCGCTTCCTTAGCGAGTTCGACTGTGAGGTCTGTAGCTGATCCTGTTGGAACAGGAACGCGCATAGCGAAACCATCGAGCTTGCCCTTGAGCTGTGGAAGAACCAAAGAGATTGCCTTTGCAGCACCTGTTGAGCTTGGGATGATATTTGTCGCTGCAGCACGTGCGCGACGGAGATCCTTGTGTGGGAAGTCGAGGATGACCTGATCGTTTGTGTACGCGTGGATTGTTGTCATGAGACCACGGACGATTCCGAACTTCTCATCCAAAACCTTTGCCATTGGAGCAAGGCAGTTAGTTGTACATGAAGCATTTGAGATCACGTTGTGCTTGGCTGGGTCGTAGTTCTCGTGGTTTACACCCATCACGATTGTGATGTCTTCATCTGTTGCAGGTGCAGAGATGATGACCTTCTTAGCTCCTGCTGTGATGTGCTTCTGCGCATCTGCTGCCTTTGTGAAGTGGCCAGTTGATTCAATGACGATATCTGCCTTAACTGATGCCCAAGGAAGGTTTGCTGGATCGCGATCTGCAAATACCTTGATGGTCTTTCCGCCGACAGTAATAGTGTCTTCTGTGTGTGAGACTTCAAGTCCAAGGCGTCCCAAGATTGAGTCGTACTTGAGCAGGTGAGCAAGAGTTGCGTTATCTGTGAGGTCGTTGATACCTACGATATTGATATTTGGGTTTGTGAGCGCTGCGCGAAAGAAGTTGCGGCCAATACGTCCAAAACCATTAATTCCGACATTAATCATTATGAGAACCTCTTCTAGAAAGTGAAATGCCCCGCATATAGGTGGCTATCAGTTACACCACAACATTGGGGGCTTGGCCCGAAGTCTATCAGCCTGTGGATTGCTACTGGCCGGTCAATGAGCGTGCGAAGGCTCACTTTCGATGCAGAAGAGTATTACTCGCCGAGTAAATCTGGAGAGAGTCCCGCTTCAGTATCGGGAATTCCGAGCTCTTGTGCGCGCTTATCTGCCATCGCAAGGAGGCGACGGATACGGCCAGCGATTGCATCCTTCGTCATGGGTGGAGTTGCGAGAGAACCGAGTTCTTCAAGGCTCGCCTGTCCGTGCGAGATACGGAGTTCGCCAGCTTCCTTAAGATGATCTGGAATTTCAGGTCCGAGGATTTCCATCGCACGTTGTACGCGAGCTGCTGCAGCAACTGCTGCGCGAGCAGAACGTCGCAAGTTTGCATCATCAAAGTTTGCAAGGCGATTTGCAGTGGCACGAACTTCACGTCGCATACGTCGCTCTTCCCATGCAAGGACGCTCTCATGCGCACCTAAGCGAGTGAGGAGAACTCCGATTGCATCGCCATCGCGGATAACAACGCGATCTACTCCGCGCACTTCGCGAGCCTTAGCGACGATATTGAGTCGACGAGCTGCGCCAACAAGAGCGAGTGCAGCTTCTGGTCCGGGGCAGGTAATTTCGAGTGAAGATGAGCGACCAGGTTCAGTGAGTGAACCATGCGCAATAAATGCACCGCGCCATGCGGCTTCTGCATCACAGACATTTGCTGCAACAACTTGTGGTGGCAATCCTCGAACTGGACGGCCATTGGCATCGATGAGACCGGTCTGTCGCGCAAGAGCATCGCCTGCTTCAACGACGCGAACAACGTAGCGAGAGCCTTTACGTAGACCGCTCGATGAGAGGACTGCAAGATCGGAATCATGGCCGTAGATATCAGCGATATCTTTCTTGAGGCGACGAGCGCTCTGAGAAGTATCGAGCTCTACCTCAATCAATACCTTGCCTGCGGCGATATGGAGCCCGCCAGCAAAGCGAAGAAGTGATGAAACTTCGGCCTTACGACAGCAAGGCTTGGTGACGGAGAGACGACTGAGCTCGTCCTTCACTGCCGCTGTCATTGCCATGGGGGTTATCCAACCAGTATTTGCGAGTCTATGTGTGAGAAAAGTTGACCCAATTTTTTCACATCGTGATGCAAAGGCGCCCCCGCACTGCGTAAATCAGCAACCACCAACTCTGAACCTATGGTTGAAAGATGCTCTCGCAATTCGCTCTGCCCTTCTGCCGAGCTATCGATGACCACGCAATCGAAGTGAAGGGCGGGCGCATAGGTAGACAAGATGTGTAAATGCTCGAGCGGTGAATATCCGGCGTACTCCCCTGCCGACTTATCAGCGATATCGAGATTGAGCAGCAATATCTTCTTCGCCTCTGAAGAAATAATTGCATCGCGTTGAGCAGGGACAAGGAGATGTGGAATCACGCTAGAGAACCAAGAACCTGGTCCCATCGTGATCCATTCTGCATCTGCGATTGCGGTGAGCGCTTCTGGATATGCAGTGGGATTTTCAGGAATGATGCGGATTGATTTAAGTCTTCCCTTTGTTGTGGCAACTTCTGCTTGGCCACGAACAATCTTTGTGCCGATTGAATTTTCAAATGTCGCCTCGATATCAAGTGGCTCGGAGGCCATCGGTAGAACTCGACCAATCACTTTAAGGAGCGCTCCTACTCGGTCCAAGCCGGCGACAGTATCTTCGTCACGATCCCAGAGCGCTGCCAATAAGAGATTCCCTACCGCGTGGCCGTTGAGTTCGCCTTCACTCGTAAAGCGATATTGCATGATGTCAGCCCAGCTTCGGCCCCATTCATCATCGCTACAGAGCGCAGCAAGTGCCATGCGCAAATCACCTGGGGGCAGAATAGGAAACTCAGTACGAAGGCGACCGCTAGAACCGCCATTATCTGCAACGGTAACTACCGCAGTGATGTGCGATGTAAAACTACGGAGCGCGGTGAGAGTTGCGGCTAAGCCATGTCCTCCACCGAGCGCTACAACTTTTCTACCAGAACTCATTCACGCCCTACATCGCGGTGTGTTGCATGTGCTGTGATCTCGAGATCTTTCGACGATGTCGTCAACTGTCGCGCAATTTCTTCGGCTATTGCGACCGAGCGATGTTTGCCGCCCGTACATCCAATGGCGATCGTGACGTACTTCTTTCCTTCGCGGAAATATCCCGGAATCATTTTCTGAACGACTCCTACATAACTCTTTACGAAATCTTCTACGCCATCGCTTCCGAGAACTTTGTCAGAGACCGGTTTATCCAAACCATTCAATGGGCGAAGTTCTGGAATCCAATGTGGATTCGGAATGAAGCGACAATCGAGTACGAGATCAGCATCAACTGGAATGCCATATTTGTAGCCAAAGGAGAGAACGTTGACGCGAAGGGTTGGAAGCATTCCTGCTGCAAAGATTTCCGAGGTGCGCTTCTCAAGCTGATGAACGTTGAGGTTGGAAGAATCAATAACAACATCTGCCTGAGCACGGATCTCTTCTAGCTTTGCTCGTTCGCGTGCAATGCCATCGACGATGCGATCTTTTGCTTGAAGAGGGTGTGGTCGGCGGGTTGATTCAAAGCGCTGAACGAGTGCTTGATCAGTGGCGTCGAGAAAGAGTAGGCGGTAGGGCGTAGATGAACTTTTTAATTGAGAAAGAGCGTTATTGAGTTCGTCGAAGAATTTTCCACCGCGCACATCGACAACAACAGCAAGTGCGGCGTGAGTATCAAGGCTCTGTTCGGCTAGTTGCGGCAAGAGTGATGGAGGCAAGTTATCGACGACATACCATCCGAGATCCTCGAGAGCGTGGGCCACGGTCGAACGCCCCGCACCAGACATGCCGGTAAGAATCAGTAGCTCTTGTGTCGCCATGTCGAACATTCTGCCTTAGGTGTCAAGTATCTCCCCGGTGGCCATATCAACGCCTGCCAATTCAGCGCCTGCCAATTCAACGCCAGACTGGGACAAGCTCTGCAGGTGGTTGAAGATGATCGTTGCAATCGTGGCTCCAATGCCAGGTGTTGAAGCAAGCTCTTCAGCTGTCGCCTTGCGCATCGCAGTAACTGAACCGAAGCGGTCGAGAAGCGCTGCCCGTCGAGTCTCTCCCAGTTGAGGAATTTCGTCGAGGAGAGATTCCAACATCACCTTAGAGCGACGGGATCTATGGAAGGTAATTGCAAATCGGTGAGCTTCATCGCGAACCCGTTGGAGTAAGTACATACCCTCCGAGGTGCGCGGCAAGATCAGTGGATCTTTATCCCCCGGCATCCAGACTTCTTCGAGGCGTTTAGCTAGACCACAGAGGGCAATATCTGTAATTCCAAGTTCATCAAGTGCGCGTTGAGCAGCAGCAACTTGTGGAGCGCCGCCATCGACAACGATGAGCTGTGGCGGATATGCGAACTTACTGAGTTTGCCACCGGTCTCAGCAACCTCGCTCTGATTAACGTTTCGATCAGCCAGCAGTCGCTTCATGCGACGAGTAATGACTTGATGCATCGCTCGGGTGTCATCTTGCGCTGTATCAGTATCGATGATGAATCTCCGGTACTCGCTCTTCTTCGCTAAGCCGTCTTCAAAGACAACCATGGATGCAACGACGGAAGTACCGGAGATATTGGAGATGTCATAGCACTCAATGCGAAGTGGAGTTCGAGAAAGTTGGAGCTCTTCTTCAAGTTCAAGAAGCGCTTTGCCAGA
>WLKV01000020.1 GCA_009701085.1 Actinomycetota bacterium
AGTGCAACGCGGCGCTTTTCTCCACCAGAGAGCACGCTTACATCGGCATCAGCTGGTGGGCAGCGAAGTGCATCCATTGCTTGTTCGAGTTGTGAATCGAGTTCCCACGCATTGCGGTGATCGAGTTGTTCTTGGAGCTCGCCCATTTCAGCCAACAACTTGTCGTAGTCGGCATCAGGGTTTGCCATCTCTTCAGAAATTTCATTGAAACGGCGAACCATCTCCATGGTTTCAGCAACGCCTTCTTGCACATTTTCGAGAACGGTCTTCTCTTCGTTCAACTTCGGTTCCTGCATAAGGATTCCGACTGTGTACCCCGGTGAAAGGTATGCCTCACCATTAGATGGTTGTTGAAGTCCAGCCATGATCTGGAGAACTGTTGACTTACCTGCGCCGTTCGGGCCAACAACACCGATCTTTGCGCCAGGCAAGAACATCAAAGTTACGTCGTCGAGAATTACCTTCTCACCATGCGCTTTACGCGCCTTCTTCATCGTGTAAATGAACTCAGCCATAAGGCGAGACTCTACCCGTCAATGCTTCGGTAGACTTACTCCGCAATCCCTGATGTTCCTCACACGTGCCCGTAGCTCAGTCGGATAGAGCAACCGCCTTCTAAGCGGTAGGTCGCTGGTTCGATTCCAGCCGGGCACACCACAAAGCAAAGAACCTCAGACCATTTCTGGCCTGAGGTTCTTTTACCTTAGAGAAAAGGAAGTGCTTTAGCCGATCTTTGCTGTCAACTTAAGGATTGCCTTACCAAGATCAGATGTCTTAGCGATTGGAATCATTCCTTCTGTTGTTACCTTTGTTGAGCACTCAAATGCCATGTATTCAACCTGGCGCTTAACTGCTGATGAGAGGTCTGCCTTACCGTAGTTTGACTTAACCATTGCATATGTTGCTGCTGTGAATGGGTAAGCAGCTGGTGAAGTTGTCGAGTAGTTCCACTTGACCAAACCAGTTGCCTCGTTGAGGTCAGATGCTGCGAACATTGCCTGTGCGCCAGCTACATCTGGAGAAACTGTCTTACCAGCGTTGTTGATAACAACTGCAGCCTTGAGAGCTGGGTTCGCTGAGATGAAGCCTGTTTCAACGTATGTGATTGAGTACTTTGTGCGAGCTGCAAGAGCTGCAACACCGTCTGAACCTGTACCAGCCTGGAATGAAGCAGCCTTTGTTGAGATATCAGTTGGGTTAGATGTTACGAATGAATCGTTTCCAGCCTTAGTCCATACCGCAGGAGCTGCACCAGCAAGAGCTGATGTGAAGTTGTTTGTTGTACCTGATGTTGAACCACGGTAGATAACAGTGATTGGCTTTGCAGGCATTGTGAATGGAACTGTAAGTGTGCGGTATGACTTCACCTTTGGTGAACCATCTGCGTTCAATACGTTCTTGCCATTCTTTACTTCGTAAACAGGGATTGAGCGAACGCGCTGAGCATCAGCAACGATCTCTGGGTCATCCCAGCGTGTGATCTTGCCTGAGAAGATCTTTGCAAGAGTTGTTACTGAGAGCTGAAGCTGCTTGTTTGAAGAGTTGTTCAAGTTGTATGCGATACCGATTGGCCATACAGCTGCTGGGATGTGGAATACGCCAGCTGGTGCTGTTGTGTTCGCTGAATCAGAGAAAGCCATATCTTTTGTACCAGCGTTGATCGCTGTCTTACCTGTACCTGAACCGCCACCTGCATGTGAAAGTGTGTCCTTAGTATCTGCCTGGTAATTTGTCTTGCACTTTTCGAGGAAAGTTGAAACTGAAGTTGCACCTGCTGAGGTGAGGTCATAAGCAACAGCTGAAGGAGCAATCGCTACCACTGCTGCAGTAGCTAGAACAGCTACCTTTGTCATTGTTGAAATACGCATTATCTGCCTTTCGTAGAGTTAGAACGCGTTCGTGAACGGAACAATCTACGAATCAGGTGACCTTTCGGGGCATCTACGGTTAACAGTTGGTTAACTATGCATGAAGGCTTAAGACAGGTTTAGCCGAAGCGACCGGTGACGTAATTCTCTGTTCGTTCATCGCGTGGGCGAGAGAAGATTTCGTTTGTTGGGCCAACTTCAATCATCTGTCCCGGGCCACCATCAGATAGGAAGAAGGCTGTGTAATCAGAGACACGAGCAGCCTGCTGCATATTGTGAGTGACGATGACGATTGTCATTGACTTAGAAAGCTGTGAGATTGTCTCTTCAATACGAAGCGTTGAACCTGGATCAAGAGCTGAACATGGTTCGTCCATAAGCAAAACCTTTGGCTTTACAGCAAGTGCACGAGCGATGCAGAGACGCTGCTGCTGACCACCTGAGAGGCCACCTGCATGTGCACCAAGGCGATCCTTTACTTCGGTCCAGAGACCAGCGCGCGTGAGGCACTCTTCAAGCAAATCTTCTTGGTTATCAACTTTAAGCTGAGCAAGCTTAAGACCTGAAAGTACGTTCTCGCCGATAGTCATTGATGGGAACGGGTTTGGCTTTTGAAAGACCATACCGATTTGAAGACGAATCTTTGTGACGTCGATTCCTGGCTCGTAAATATCTTTTCCATCAAGGAGAACCTGTCCCGCCATTGATGTATGTGGAATAAATTCATGCATACGGTTGAGAGTGCGAATAAATGTTGACTTACCGCATCCTGATGGCCCAATGAGAGCAGTGACAGTGCCTGCAGAGAAGTCGAGAGATACATCTTCGAGTGCGTGGTGCTTATCGAACCATGCATGAACGCCGCGCGCCTCAAGACCAGTGCCGAGTGGCTGGGTGCCTGCGATCTTTGTCTCAGCGCGCTTTGCAGCAACGTCTGATAGCGACGAAGGGGTCGTGTTCTTTGGCTGATCGCTCATGTGAGTTCCATTCTGAGTTAATTGAACGCTTTCATTCATTTATTCGCAACTTATTTCTTTGGTGACTTTGAGCCAAATGAACGTGCGAGCACGAACATAATGAGCACAACGATGAGAAGCACGAGGATTGCTGACCACGCGCGCTGAACTGATTCTGGAGTTCCGCCCATGAGGCCTCTCCAGACAACGGTAGGGATAGTGCCTTGATCGCCCTTGAATGGATTGAAATTGTAAGAGTCGAAGACGCCCACTGTGAAGAGAAGTGGAGCAGTCTCTCCAGCGATACGAGCGACGCCAAGAATGGTTGCAGTAATAAGACCGCTGCGAGCTGCTGGGACTACAACGAGCGCAACGGTCTTCCATTGTGTCGCACCCATTGCAAGACCTGCTTCACGCAAATCGCGCGGAACAAGGTTGAGAACTTCTTGAGCGGTTCGGGTGACGGTGGGAACCATCAAGATTGTTAACGCAAGGCCTCCAAGGAATCCAGAGGAGCGAAGTGGAGTATTAAGAATAATTGCGGCATAGATAAAGAGACCTGCAACAACAGATGGAACGCCAGACATTGCCTGAACTAAGAATTGAATAAGACCAACTGCGCGACCTTTAATTTCGGTGAGGTAGAGCGCGGTCAGGATTCCCATTGGGACAGAGAAGATAATTGCAATCGCAATCAACATCAGAGTGCCGAGAATCGCGTGAAGAATTCCACCCTTACCAATGGGATCGAAGAGCGAAGCTTCGCGCATATTCTCAGTAACGAATGCAAGGTTGAGCCCCTTGACTCCCTTAGAAATAGTTGCCCAGAGAATTGAGAAGACCGCCATCGAAACAATTACTGCGCCGAAGAGAGTTACCTTTGCAGCAAGACCATCTCGAACTCCCTTAGAGCCCTGCTTGCGCACGACGAAGAGTGAATCGATGACAAACCATGCAAGGAAGAAGAGCGCGAAGTATGCAAGCTTTCCCTTCATCGGAGTGACGGCCACGATGAGAATTGCAGTGAGTACTGAGAGAAGAACGGATAAACCTGTGAGAGCGCGATCCTTGGGAGATGCCGCCCATGGGCGCATTTTCTGGACTGTTGAAGTTGGCATATTAGCGACCTGACTTAACTGTCTTGGTGACGACGTAGTTGGCTAGGAAGTTGACCATCAGCGTCAAGATAAAGAGAACAAGGCCAGCTGCCATAAGTGCACTGACTTCAGAAGGGCCGGCCTCGCCCCACTTCTGAATAATCATCGAAGCAACGTTTCCACCTTGAGTAAAGAGAATTTGGAAGTTTGTACGGAAGACAATGTTGAGCACTGAGAAGACTGCAACGGTTTCACCAAATGCGCGTCCCAGGCCAAGCATGGATCCACCAACGACTCCGCCTGCACCGAATGGCAGTACAACTGCACGAATCATTCCCCACTTGGTAGCACCGAGTGCGTAAGCGGCTTGAATGCGGTCTAAAGGTGTTTGAGAAAATACTTCGCGAGACACAGAAGTAATAATTGGAATAATCATTACAGAGAGAACGATGCCTGCGATAAAAGGTGAACGTGTGTAAACAGGATCCGGAACATCGAATATATAAATCCAACCGAGCCACTTGTGAATGAGTTTGGCCCAGTATTCAGCCATCGGCATAAGAACGAAGAATCCCCATAGTCCGTAAAGGATTGATGGGAAGGCTGCCATCAAGTCAACGATGGTTACAAGAATTCTCTTGATGCGCTCTGGTGCGTAGAAGGTGAGGAAGAGAGCTGTCAAGACTGAAAGTGGAACTGCGATTGCGAGCGCAACGAAAGAAATGACCACTGTTCCGACAAGCATTGCCAGCAATCCAAAGTGAGTAACTTCTTTTCCAGCTTCATCTTGCGTGACTGACCATTCGAAGTTTGTAATGAACCCGAAGCCCTGCTCCTTAAAAGTTGTAAAACCCTTGATAAGAAGGAAGATTGCAATGAGCGAGAGAATGAGAAGAGCGGAAAAACTGAAAGCTGTAACAATTGCTCGAAATATTTGATCGGATACGCGCGGCTTGGTCGTAATTTTGCGAGCTGGCGGCGTCACCTTCACGGGAGCATCAATTGACATGTGGGCATCCTTCATCTAACCCATGTAAAAAAGAAGTCCTGAAAGTGAACAGAAGGTGAACGAACTCTGAATTATCACCCTCACGCTCATAACCCCTACCCTTAAGCCCATGACTGCTGTATTGCCACGCCTCATCTGGATAGATTGCGAAATGACCGGGCTCGATTTAACGACCGATGCCCTCGTCGAAATCGCAGTTCTCGTCACCGACTCCGAATTAAATGTGATTGGTGATGGTGTTGATGTCGTAATTCATGCGACCCAAGGTCAGCTTGATTCGATGAATGACTTTGTCCGCGAGATGCATACATCCTCAGGTCTGATCACTGAGATCCCTAACGGAATTTCAATGTCTGATGCCGAAGAACAAATCCTTGCCTATCTTCAATCTGCAGGAACTGAACCAGGTAAATCTCCTCTTGCTGGAAATTCTGTCTCGGTCGATCGCAGCTTCATCGCCCGAGATATGTTGAAGTTGAATGAGTACCTTCACTACCGCACCATCGATGTCTCATCGATTAAAGAGCTCGCTCGTCGCTGGTACCCAAAGACCTACTTCGCCGCCCCTGCCAAGACCGGCAATCACCGCGCACTCGGCGATATCCGAGATTCCATCGCTGAATTGGCCTATTACCGCCAGAGCCTCTTCGTAGGTGGCGTAACCAATTCGACCAGCGAAGAGTCGAACGGGTAAAGTAGCCCCCGCACAGCACATGGTGGGCGTAGCTCAGCTGGTAGAGCACTCGGTTGTGGTCCGAGATGTCGCGGGTTCGAGCCCCGTCGTTCACCCCAAGTTTTCCCGTAACACATTGCAATACCTATTTATATAGAGAGTCGGTTCTTATGATCTTCGACGTTGTTGTTGAAATCCCCGCAGGTTCTCGTAATAAGTACGAGATCAATCACGACACTCATGAAGTTCGCCTCGACCGCATGCTCTTTACTGCGACTCGCTTCCCTCACGACTACGGCTTTGTAAAGAACACTCTCTCCAACGATGGCGATCCACTCGATGCCTTGATTATGTTGGATGAGCCAACATTTCCTGGCTGCGTAGTTTCTTGCCGCGTTATTGGAATGTTCCGAATGACCGATGAAAAGGGCGGCGACGACAAGCTACTCTGCGTAGCAGCTGGCGATATTCGCAAGAATAACCTCAAAGATTTGTCAGATGTTCCTTCATACGAGCTCGATGAAATTAAGCACTTCTTCGAGGTCTACAAGACTCTCGAACCAGGTAAAGAAGTACACGGTGGCGACTGGGTTGGCCACGATGCAGCAGAACTGGAGATTCAAGCTTCATACGCACGTTATAAGGAGACCAATTAACAATGCAGGCAATCAATAGCGGCGATACAGCCTGGGTCTTAGCAAGCGCAGCACTCGTACTCTTTATGACGCCAGGCCTGGCAATCTTTTATGGCGGAATGGTCCGTGCAAAGTCAGCGCTCAACATGATGATGATGTCATTTGCGGCCATGGGTGTCACAACAATTATCTGGGTTCTCTACGGTTACTCACTCGCCTTCGGAAAATCCAATGGCGGCTTTATCGGCAGCTTCGACCACTTGGGTCTCTCATCAACTCTTGATCAAGTAACTGGCCCCGAAGGACATCAAATCCCTGTTCTTGCCTTTGCTATGTTCCAATTAACTTTCGCAATCATCACCGTTGCACTTCTTTCTGGTGCAATCGCAGACCGCGCGAAGTACGGATCATGGGTTCTCTTCGTTGGCGTGTGGATCACTCTCGTTTATCTTCCTGTTGCTCACTGGGCATTTGCTGCGCAGAGCGGTGAAGGCGGATGGATCATCGACAAGCTCAAGGCTCTCGACTTTGCCGGCGGAACTGTTGTTGAAATTAACTCAGGTGCAGCAGCTCTTGCACTTGCACTTGTTCTCGGAAAGCGCGATGGATTTAAGCGCGATCCAATGCGTCCGCACAATATGCCGCTCGTACTTCTCGGCGCCGGAATGCTCTGGTTCGGATGGTTTGGATTTAACGCAGGTTCAGCGCTATCTGCAGGCTCTCTTGCTGCGACAGCGATGATTAATACTCAAATCGCAACAGCTGCTGCTGCGATGACATGGGTTGCTTATGAAAAGAAGCGCGACGGAAAAGCCACCACTCTCGGTGTTGCATCAGGTGCTGTAGCTGGCGCTGTGGCAATTACACCTGCCTGCGGATACCTCAACCCTCTCGGTGCTCTCATCCTCGGACTCATTGCCGGTGTTGTCTCTGCATGGGCCGTGACACGCAAATATAAGTTTGGATACGACGATTCACTCGACGTTGTCGGAGTTCACGGAGTCGGCGGAATTCTTGGCATGATCGCCATCGGACTTATTGCAACAGTCACTGCAAATGAAGCTGGCGCAAATGGCCTCTTCTTTAACGGTGGAACAACTCAGCTCAACCGTCAGCTCATTGCAATCGTTGCTGTTGCTCTCTTCTCATTTGCCGCAACATGGCTTATCGCCACCGTTATCCAGAAGACAATCGGATTCCGCGTCTACCGCGATGACGAGCTCACCGGCTTGGATACAACGTTCCACGCAGAATCTGCATACGACATCACCGGAAATTCAAACCGCTACTAAGGAGCATCCATGAAACTCATTACCGCGATCGTAAAACCCGCAAAGGTCGACGACATCAAGGTTGCGCTACAAGCAGCTGGCGTTGCAGGCATGACTGTCTCTGAAACTCGCGGCTTTGGTCGCCAGAAGGGCCACACCGAGATCTATCGTGGCGCTGAATACACTGTTGATTTCATTCCAAAGGTCCGCATCGAAGTTCTTGCAGATGATGCTGATGCTCAATCTATTGTCGACACCATCGTGACTGCAGCCAACACTGGCTCCATCGGTGATGGAAAGCTCTGGGTATCTCCTGTGGAGCAAGTCATACGAATTCGCACTGGTGAACGCGGAGGCGATGCACTTTAATAAAGTGCATGACACAGTCTCTTAAAACCCAAAGTTGGGCCACACCTGCTTCACAAGAAATCATCACCCGTATCGCCTCTCAAGTCGATACAAAGTCAGGTGCTGATGTTCAGAAGTGGATCGAAGAGCTAGCGCAAGAGAATCATCGTCTTCACGATATTGAAGGAATCAATCTCAACCCCGCAACAAATATTCTCAATCCTCGCGCCGAAAAACTCCTTGCATCCGGAATGGGTTCGCGAGCTTCTCTTGGCCATCCAGGAGATAAGTATGAAACTGGTTTAGGTGCAATCGAGCAGATTGAAATCATTACCCAAGAACTTGCCTGCGAAGTATTTGGATCAACGTATGCAGAATTCCGCGTCCCATCGGGTGCAATTGCAAACCTATATGCATTTATGGCCACCACCGAACCTGGCGACACCATCATCGCTCCCCCAGCAACTATCGGTGGCCACGTTACTCACCACAAAGGCGGATCTGCAGGTCTCTATCGACTCAAGACAATTTCAGCACCTGTCGATGAAACTGGCTACACAATCGATATCGATGCCTTAAGAAAACTTGCTCACGAAGTAAAGCCACAACTCATCACTGTGGGTGGATCTCTCAATCTCTTCCATCACCCGATTGCGAAGGTGCGCGAGATTGCTGACGAAGTCGGCGCAAAGGTTCTCTTCGATGCGGCGCACTTGTGCGGAATGATCGCCGGAAAGGTCTGGCCACAACCACTTGTTGAAGGCGCGCATTTGATGACCTTCTCTACATATAAGTC
>WLKV01000021.1 GCA_009701085.1 Actinomycetota bacterium
GCATATTGCAGGTGAATTAGCCTCCTAACTTCTTATAGTCTTAGCTCATGCGCGGATATCTAGCTATGACAGCTCTCGAGGTTGCCGAATTTAAGGCATCCGGAACTTTCGATGTCTCTGATATCTATGCGCCGACTTCACAATTCATTGTTGATCATCAAGATCTCGATGATGAAGAGATTGAGTACACGCTCTCAATGGTCGCTGCCGAAGATGCAGTAGAGATGAAGACTCCCACATCTGGCACGGCATGCGTCTTGGCCTTTGAAGTGCCAGCTGAATCCATTGCAGAGAGCCACGACATGTCTATCTCGCTCTCAGCGCCACTCGCGTGGGAGAACCTCGAATGTCTCTTTGAAGTCTCTGCCGATGGAGAAGATCTCACCTGGTTTGCAACCCAAGAGATTGAAGCGAACCTACCGAATTGGTTGAAGTAGTTCGCGATGGCATCTATCGAAGATTATGTGCAGGGGAGAAGCTCGCTCTCACCAGAACAGGTACACCGTCTGCGCGAACTCGTAGCTGATTGGCAACTTCTCTCAGACCTTTCATTCGCAGACCTCATTCTTTGGGTGCCGCTCCGTAAAGATTTTAAGAGCTGGCCAACGGGTTATGTCGCTGTTGCACATATTCGCCCCACCACTGCCGCCACACTATTTCCACACGATGTCATTGGCGAGGAAATTTCTCACGGTTCACGCCCGCATATCGATCAAGCGCTCTCTGGTGCAGAAATCGTTCGCGATACCCAACCTGAACCTATGGGCGAATATATGGTGAAGGAAGAGACAATTCCAGTGATGGTCGATGACCAAGTAATCGGAGTAATTTCGCGCCACCGTAATTCTGAGCTAATGCGTCAGCCATCACGTCTTGAACTCAACTACCGCGAGATTGCACATAATCTCTATCGAATGATCACCGAAGGAACCTTCCCATATCCTGATGCTGGTTCACTCTTTGATCCCGCTCCACGCGTTGGCGACGGACTCATCCGCCTTGATGTCAACGGAGTTGTTTCTTATGCAAGCCCCAATGCTCGCTCAGCATTTAGCCGTCTTGGTTGGATGAGTGAAGTTGAAGGCCATGTTTTAGGCGATGTAGCGCAATCTCTTGCACGCGTTCGCCCCGATGCACATGAAGAGACAATTGCTTTAGGACTTACCGGTAAAGCGTTGAAACGTGTTGAGATCGAAAATGTCGGTGGAACAATTGATTTCACAGTACTTCCATTGCTCAAATCTGGCGATCGCATCGGTGCAATCGTGATGCTCAATAACGTGACAGAGCTTCGCCGCCGCGAACGCGAATTGGTTACGAAAGATGCCACCATTCGCGAGATTCACCACCGCGTGAAGAACAACCTGCAAACTGTTTCAGCGCTGCTGCGCCTGCAAGCGCGACGAATCGAAGATCCGGGTGCAAGTGCAGCGCTCAATGAAGCAGTGCGTCGCATTGCATCCATCGCGCTCGTTCATGAAACTCTTTCAAGCAGTCGAGATTCATCTGTCGCATTCGATGAAGTTCTCGACAGCCTTGTCTCGCACGCCCTCGAACTCAGCCCTCGCATGAATGAGCTACGCATTGAACGAACTGGAAAGTTAGGTTCACTCGAACCACGTATCGCGACCCCGCTCGCCTTGGTCATTACCGAACTCATTCACAATGCGCTCGAGCATGGCTTGGCTGAGGAAGGTCTCGCCCTCGGCATCCATGTCTCAAGTACTGGTTCAGAGTTATCGGTCACGATCTCCGATGATGGCGTTGGCTTCCCCGAGGGATTCGATATCGCAACATCGCCGAACTTAGGACTTCAAATTGTTCGGACACTGACTGAAAATGAGTTACGTGGAAATCTATCTTTGATTACAGATGAGAATGAGACGCGAGCAGTCTTAACTTTTCCTAATAATTAAAAGTAAGAATTAACTATTTGCGTTATCTGCAAGACGAGCACGGTTACGTGCAGCGCGGCGCTTAAGTGCGCGACGTTCATCTTCTGACAAACCGCCCCAGACTCCTGCATCCTGTCCAGATTCAAGAGCCCATGCAAGACATGCATCCTTTACGATGCAGCGATTACAGACTTTCTTAGCCTCTTCGATCTGAGTGATGGCAGGGCCGGTATTTCCGACAGGGAAGAAGAGCTCTGGATCTTCTTCACGGCAAGCAGATTGATGTCTCCAATCCATGGCTCTACCTCCTCTTTAAAACTCGTGATTGTGCGGCGCGTGCTGTGCGCAAGAGCGTAATTCTCCCTGTTCGCACTTATATAAACAAGAAGGTAGCGAAAGAGATTTCCAAAATACGGGTGATTTACATCGCGTGCCCCCGACAGGAATCGAACCTGTGCACCTGCCTCCGGAGGGCAGTGCTCTATCCCCTGAGCTACGGGGGCGCAGGTACAAGGGTAGGTTATCCGACTATGAACAGTTCAGAGAAAGCATATTTTGCAACCGGATGCTTCTGGGGCGCTGAGCGTCGCTATTGGAATATTGAGGGCGTTCTTGAAACAAGCGTTGGATATATGGGTGGAGTTCGAGAAAACCCTTCTTATGAACAGGTATGCACTGGTGTTACTGGACATGCAGAAATGGTTGAAGTCACCTTCGACCCATCTCGCGTGACATATCGCAGACTTCTCGAAGAGTTCTGGGTGATGCACGATCCCACTTCGCTTAATCGCCAAGGTGGAGATATCGGCACTCAATATCGCAGCGCCATCTTTACAACATCAGAATCTCAACAGCTACAGGCTGAAGTCACACGCGATGTATATCAAGCAGCTCTCACTCGCGACGGAATTGGCGAGATAGTTACTGAGATCAAGAGCGCTGATGGAGTTCGGTATTACCTCGCTGAGGAGTACCACCAGAAGTATCTGCAGAAGAATCCAAACGGATACGACTGCCACTCATCAACCGGCGTGGCATTTCCTGCCATTGCACAATAGCTAGCGTTAACTAAGCGCGCGCCAGCAGTACCAGGCGACAACGCTTCTATACGGGCGATACTTTTCGCCCTTCTTGTCGAGCACCTTAGGTTCAATCTCCTCTTTGAGCGAGTGAATCTTCTCCCAACCACGACGCACCCCTAGGTCGCCTGTCGGCCATATATCTAAACGGCTCAGTTGATGCATCATAAACATATCGACCGTCCACGGACCGATGCCCCATAACGAAGTAAGTTGGTCAAAGATGAGTTGATCATCTTCAATTTCATGGAGCTTATTAATATTGATCTTCTTTGAAAGCGCAGCATCAGCAAGGCCTTGAATAGTCTTGAACTTAGCACCAGAAACACCGGCTTCTCGCATATCTGCTTCAGATATTTCAGCGATACGACCCGGAACCATACGTCCTTTGGCTAAGCCCTTTACCCGCCCATAAATAGTGTCGGCAGCTTTGACTGCTAGCTGTTGCGAGATAACTGATTCGACGAGCGCCTCAAAGTGAGTGACCGGCTTGGGGTTTCTGCCCAAAGTGCATAAAGGGTGAGCCTCAATCACTTTAGCAAGTCGCGCATCTCGTGAAGCTAAATCACGCGCAATCTTTTTCATTTGAGACTCAGTGACCATGGATTAACTTTATTCTCAGTGACATACTAAGTCCATGCATCACCTTAAAGCTCTAGATCTCAGCGAATTACAGTCCCACCGCAGTGAGAAGTGGAGAGCTTTTCCGAAAGAGATTCTTCCCTTACCTGTTGCAGAAATGGATTTCCCTGTAGCGGAACCCATTCGACAGACACTTCGAGAGATGATTGATCATTCAGATCTTGGCTATCTTGGGTCCATACCTGAGATGGGTATTGCTTTTGCAGGATTTGCGCAGCGTCGATGGGGTTGGACCGTTGATCCACTTCAAGTGCGCATCGCTGCCGACGTAGGCGTTGCCGTGGTGGAAGTTCTTCGTGTCATCACAAAACCTGGCGACAAGATTCTTATCAATTCACCGGTATATCCAAATTTCTTCACCTGGTGCAATGAGACCCATCTCGAGCATGTTGATGTTCCCCTTTCGCAATCAAGCGAATCTGTAAATGGGAGTAATTGGATTCTCGATTGGGATGGAATTGAAAAGGCTTATGCATCAGGGGTCAAAGCCCATCTCATATGCAATCCACATAACCCTCTGGGTCGCGTCTATACCCGCGAAGAGCTTTCTCGACTTGCAGAGTTAGCCAAGAAGCATGGCGTTTATATTTTAAGCGATGAGATCCATGCGCCGTTGATGTATACGGAGCAAAAATTCACACCATTCCTTTCGATCTCTGAAACTGCTCGAGAAGTCGGAATCACTCTTACTGCTGCAAGTAAGGGTTGGAATATTGCAGGCCTCAAGTGCGCAATTATCGTGACTGAGAATGAAAAAATGCACGAGACTCTTAATGGGATTGCACCTGCCACCCACTATCGAGCTTCATTACTAGGAGCTTTTGCTACCGTCGCAGCTTTTGAAAAGGGCGAGCCATGGCTTGATTCACTGATGGTCGAGCTCGACCATAATCGAAATCTTGTCGCTGATTTGATTGCAGCCAAGACGCCTGGGGTCGGCTATCTCATTCCGCATTGCTCCTACTTAGCCTGGTTGGATCTGACTTCATTTAATCTTGGCGAAGACCCATCAGCAGTGCTCGTCGAGAAAGCCAAAGTCGCATTTGTCCCAGGCATTCGATTCGGTGCGCAATCGAGCCAATTCGTACGCCTTAACTTTGCGACGAGCCCTGAAATTCTTGAAGAGGCCTTCAATCGCCTCGCCACAGTTCTTCGCTAACGATTACTCTTACCCAATGAGCAACGAGAACCTTCATCCCGAGACCCTTGCAATCTCTTCGGGCCGCCCCTCACATCAGGCTGGCGAAGGTATCAACGTTCCCATCTCACTCAATTCAACATTTGTTGCTGGCGGTCCCATCAATTACGGACGCACAGGCAACGAAACTTGGCAGCCGCTTGAAGAAGCGATCAGCGCACTTGAAGAGGCAACATCAACGCTTCTCTTCTCATCCGGAATGGCTGCAATCACCGCAGCATTCTCGCTCTTACCTCACGGTGCACCTGTTGTTGCTTCCCACGAGGGTTACAGCGGAACGATGTCACTTCTCAAGCGTTATCACGCAGAGGGAAGACTTGAAGTCCGCTTCGTAGATATAACAGATACTAAAGAAGTAATTTCTCAACTCCAAGGTGCAGCTTTCTTATGGGTTGAATCTCCTACAAATCCAGGTCTTGGCGTCGCTGAAGTATCTGTCATTATTGGCGAAGCGAAGAAGCGCAATATGGGAGTTGGATTCGATAATACCTTTGCAACACCGCTCAATCAGAAGCCGCTTACCCTCGGTGCAGATATCGTGATGCATTCAGTAACCAAGTATTTAGCGGGCCATAGCGATGTCATTCTTGGATCTCTCTCAACCAAAGATCCTGCCCTCCATGCCCGCTTGCAGGATGCACGAGTCTCATTCGGTGCTATTCCTGGGCCGTTTGAAGCATGGCTCGGTCTTCGAGGAATTCGCACATTCCCGCTTCGCTTCGCACGGGCGCAAGAGAACGCAGCGGCGCTTGCTAAGAAATTGGCGGGACATACGTCAGTCACTAATGTTCGCTATCCCGGATTTGGTGCAATCGTCTCCTTTGAAATTACAGGCGATGCACAAGCTGCTGAGCGAGTCTGCGATGGCGCATCACTCATTATTAATGCGACAAGCCTCGGGGGAGTAGAAACCACCTGGGAACGCCGTCGCCGTTGGGCACTTGAAAGCGAAAGCGTCCCAGAAAATCTCATTCGCCTTTCAGTTGGTTGCGAAAACGTTGATGATCTCTGGGCAGATATCGACACCGCACTCACCAAGGCTTAAAACGAGCGCATAGCGATAAAGAGGAGTATTTTTATCCTCATGAAGGCACTACGACGACTCATAGCTGCAGTAACAGTTGGAATCCTCGCCTTCCGCGCAGTCGGATCTTTCCTTTCATGGGTTGAGAAGCAAGATGACACCTCAACAGATGCATGGATTGATGAAGACGAATTCGAAGATGCATAAATGACAGAGCAATACATTGCTGGCACATGCAACATTGGAAAGAATGAAATTCGCCAGCGACAAGTAGTCGCACTTATTGGCCTCTTTTTAAGCCTCAGTTCACTGATTGGCTTCATCTCCACAAGCGCATCACAGAGCGTTCGACTGGGAATTTTTCTGCCACTGACAGTCTTCTCTATCGGTTGGGTGCAATCGCGCAAGAAGTTCTGTCTCGCTTATGGCTTCATGGGCACCTTTAACTTTGGCAAGCTCGGCAAAGTTTCGCGAGTCTCGGATAAGGCATCTCTTGCAGCCGATCGTAAGACTGCAGTATCTATTCTCTTGCAATCATTGGGGCTGGCCTCAATTCTTACCTTAATTGTTTATCTGCTGCCCCTCAATTAATTTTTCTTTCCCTCTTACATTTTTCTTGCGGTAGTGACATTGTTGGCTTTGTGAAAATCATTATCCATACCCGCCATGCAGAACTCGCAAGTGACTTCAAAGTAATCGCTGAAGAGAAACTTCATTCTATGGAGCGCTTCAGCGTCGTGATTGATCGCATCGAAGTTGAGATAACTCACGAAGCCAACCCGCGACAGGGAAAACATTCGCATAAAGTCGTCATCACATCCCACGGCTCTGGACCGCTACTTCGAGCAGAAGCTACAGGGTTTAATGATCTAGCCGCATTTGATGATGCCATTAAGAGTGTTGAGCTACAGATTCGTAAGATTCATGAGAAAGATAAGAGCCACGACCGTCAGACTCTGCGCACTATGAAAGTGGATTTAAGCGAGTAGTTATCGCTTCTGCTTTCCTTTTTGTTCACTCATTCCAAATGGCGCAACCTTTGGTGGCTTTATCGGCTCGACCGGTGGAGTTGGAAGAGGACCTAGTGCAGCAATTGCACTTTCGCGGGCAACAATTGCTGCTGCGACCGCTGCACGTCGAGTCGAGTTGATTGAATTCTTCTGATCAGGTGATGTGGCTAAGGCCATCGCAGCTCGCGCATCGGTCGTTGCCTTATCTACGGAGCTCTTAAAAGTTGTATTGATAGAACGCATCTTCATATCGCGATCTCGAAGAGCGGCAACGAAAGCTTCGCGATCTTTCTTGTATTGCTCTTGAGCAGCTTTAAATGAATCAAAAGTTGGAGCTGGTGATGGAGTCGCATCGGCTGATGCGGAGTAAGTGTTGGAGGAGAAAAGCGCAGCAGTGATTGCGACTGCTAGATAGCTGCTCTTCTTTCTCATGCCCCAATAGTAATTCGCATCGGGTGTGAATATTCTGTGAAACTCCTCGTGGCTCCGTGTGCAACGGGCTTCATTGGTAGCAAACAAGCGCTACGCATGGCAGGGTATAGCCATGAGCCAATTAATCATGGTGATCGACGATGAAGCAGGAGTCCGAGATTTACTGGGTGATGCACTCAAATTGGCCGGTTTCGAAACAATCACAGCAGCTGATGCGATGATCGCTCAAACTCTCTTGCGCAATACCAAGCCGGATTTACTTATTGTCGATATCAATATGCCGATGATGGATGGCTTTGAATTTATCGAACGCATTCGTAGCAATGGGGATAACACTCCAGCTCTCATGTTGAGCGCTCGTGGTGATCGTGCCGACATCACTCGTGGGCTGACACTCGGTGCCGATGATTACGTCACCAAACCATTTGGTCTCGAAGAGTTAGTTCTTCGAATCAAGGCAATCCTGCGCCGTTCGCAATTTACTGTGGCAACAACATCAAGTCTTTCTTGTGGGCCAATCACTCTCGATAGCGATTCCCATCAAGTTACCTTTAGCGATGAGGTTGTCGACCTATCGCCTACTGAGTTCAGACTCCTTCATGTTCTTCTCGAGAGCAAGGGTCGCGTCTTGAGTAAGACCTACCTCCTTGATGAAGTCTGGGGAATCACCTTCGAATCTGAAAGCACAGTAGTTGATACCTATATTTCATACCTTCGCAAGAAACTACACCGTGATGGCTTTGAAGGAATTCGTACAGTTCGAGGAGTCGGCTTCCAGCTTCAAGCGGAGAAGAAGTGAGATTTTCTGCATTTACCCGCACCACAGTTGCCATCGTCTCTCTCTTAACTGCGATCACGATGGGAGTTGGCGGATTCTCAGTTCTCCATTCACAAGGAGCCGAGCTCGATAAGGTAGATCGTTCCCTCGATTATGTTGCCCAAAGCGCCTACGAGAATCCCATTCAACCTGTGGGCGCTGCTCTCTATGCAATCGAACAATCAAGTCTCGACATTACTCTGGCATTTCTTACCCACGATGGCGAAGAGACCCTCGTCAATGAATCTTCTCTCAAGTATTTAGGGGCACCAGATTTTCCAACCATCGAGTTAGCTACTCAACGCCCTGTTCGAATTCCAGGTGAGAGCCCATACCGCTTCCGCGCTGTCATGGTCGAAGGTGGCGATTTCATTCTTATTGCCCGTTCGACAGCTGATATTGATAGTAATTTCCGCTCCAACTTCCAATCTCTTGCTGGATTTACCTTTGCACTCGATTCGGTTGCAGCTCTACTTCTCTACTTCTACTTCCGCAGGCTCAACCGTCGTGA
>WLKV01000022.1 GCA_009701085.1 Actinomycetota bacterium
CCAAAGGTTCTCGATGAAGCAGATGTCGCATCTATGGCACCAGGATCTATTGTCTTTGCTCTTGCTAATCCAGATCCAGAAATCGATCCAGCTATTGCTCGTAAGTACGCAGCTGTCGTTGCAACAGGCCGCAGCGATCATCCCAACCAGATTAATAACGTTCTTGCGTTTCCAGGAATCTTCCGTGGGCTTCTTGATGCAAACGCTCACAAGATCACTGATAAGTTGCTCGTTGCTGCAGCTGAAGCGATTGCAGATTGCGTAAGCCCTTCACAACTCAACACTTCATTTATCGTCCCAAGCGTCTTTGATCCCAACGTCGTAACAATGGTTGCTGCGGCAGTAAAGAAGTCGGTGTAATGGAAGTTCTTGCATCATTTGATGCTCAATTCACCGCCCTTGCCCCGTTTATCTTCTACCTGATTATCGGAGCAATCGTCTTCGTGGAAACCGGTCTTCTATTTGGATTCTTCCTACCGGGTGATTCAGTCCTCTTTAGCGCTGGTTTAGTAGCTGCAGCAAAGGGCGATATCAATATCGCAATACTGGTCACTGTCATATTGGCTGCAGCATTCTTCGGCGATCAGATCGGCTTTGTCATTGGACGCGTTGTTGGTCGCCCATATCTCGATAAGCGCACATCGCCACGTATGCAGCGAATGATTGCTCGCTCTGAACGCTTCTACGAGCACACCGGTTGGTGGGCAGTTGTTGCTGCTCGATTCTTCCCATGGATTCGCACCTTCGTTCCACCGATTGCTGGCGCTTCAAAGATGAATTACTACAAGTTCTTATCGGCAAATGCTCTCGGCGCAGTTCTGTGGGGCGCTGGAATTACTCTGGCTGGCTATTATGCAGCTACCTTGCCATGGGTTAAGACATCTTCTTACGCTATTGCAGCGTTCTTTATTTGTGCGTCAATCGTTTCCGGGATTGTGAATTATTCACGCCGCCTACGATAACTCCTAGGTAAGTCATGGCAATTCCAATTACAAGATAGATTGAAATCTGAACTCCATCTGTTGGAGAAAAAATGTCGATCAAAAGCGATCCAACCAATTGACCACCAACGCTAAAGAGCGTAAATGTTAAGACGCCAAGGTGTTGAACAATCATCGACGCCATTGCAATGTAGATAACCCCAAGAACTCCACCGGTATACATCCACCAAGGTCCAGCAGGTAGCGGAACAACTTTGCTCGAACCGAAGATAAGCGCTGCAGAAAGAAAGATAACGAGGAAGGTTGTTCCCATCGTGAAGTTAAGAAAAGAAGTCGCATAGCTCTGGTGTGAATGTTCATTAATCTTTCCATTGAGCGAACGTTGCACACCAACGAGCGCACCCGCTAAACATCCAAGCAAGACAGCAACGATTGAAACATCATGAGCATCGAGTCGATCAAAGACTGAAACAAATACAGCAAAGACTGTGAAGGCTGCTGCTGCTATACGCCGAGGAGTGATGTGCTTCTTACCGCCACCTGTTAAACCGATGCGATCAACCACGAGCGAAGCAGCTGTCTGTCCGGCAATAGATGCCACAGAGTAAATAGCCACGCCTATAAGCGGCACGATATGGGTTTGAACAGCGACAAAGCTTCCACCCAGCATTCCAGCAAAGAGCGTCCATGCGGGTAGTTCTTTGCGGGCCACAGAGGTGCGGATATTGCGAAGACCTTCTTTAATGGAAGAGCTGAAGATGGCAACGATGGCGATGATGATTAAGCCTGATCCAAAAGAGACAAGTGCAGCTTCAATGCCATTACCGATGCGATGGGAAAGTTCGCCGTTGGCTCGAGCTTGGAAAGAGATCATGACAGCAGTGAGCGCTGCCAATACATCTAACCGCTGAGTCTTCTTAGACATCTGCAAATCCTATTAACTTTCGAGCGCCAGAGTTATCTCTAGCCACTCTTCTTCTCGTGTCTGTAACTCACTCTGTACCTTTTCGACCTCAGCAGCTATTGCAATCAGGCGCTCAGGATTGAAGCTCTCGACTTCTTGCTCCTTGAGAAGTTCTGCCAGTCGTTCCTTGCCCTTCGCTACTTGGCGCTCGACACGTGTGAGATCTTTCTTCAACTGGCGCTGTTCTGCAGCGCTCGATGTAGATGAAGATTTGTTTCCAGATGAAGAAGATGCAGCAATCGACGCCACGCGTTGTTCGAGATATTGATCGACTCCTCGAGGTAGATCACGGAGATGCTTATCGCCGAGCAAGCCCCAGAATCGATCACATACACGTTCGAGGAAATATCTATCGTGGGAGATAACAATCAGAGTTCCGCCATAGCTATCGAGCAGATCTTCGAGTTCAGTCAATGTCTCAATATCAAAATCATTTGTTGGTTCATCAAGAAGTAGAACGTTTGGTGAATCCATAAGAAGGCGCGTGAGTTGCAGACGGCGACGTTCTCCACCTGAAAGGTTTCCGACGGGAGTCCACTGTGCATCGCGGTCGAAACCAAGTCGCTCGCAGAGTTGAGATGCTGAAAGTGTCTTTCCCTTTCCAATTTCAACATGCGTTGCGACCTTTTCAACTGCTTCAAGTAAGCGCCATGTTGGATCGAGCTCATCGAGGTGCTGAGTAAGAAAGGCAATCTTGACGGTAATACCTGTGACTAACTTGCCTGCAGCAGGTTGCAGTTGGCCTGCCAAAGTACGCATCAGCGTTGTCTTTCCAGCTCCATTTACGCCGACGATACCGATGCGATCACCCGGGCCGATATTCCACGTCAGATTATCTATCAGCTCTTTATCACCGGCTTTAATCAGCGCGTGATGGAGTTCAAAGACGGTATTACCTAAGCGGTTCAGTGCAAACTTCAATAACTCAGTTGAATCACGTGGGGCTGGTTCTGCCGAGATTAATTCATTCGCTGCATCAACGCGGAACTTTGGTTTAGTAGTTCGCGCAGGTGCGCCACGGCGCAACCAAGCAAGTTCTTTACGAATTAAGTTGTTGCGGCGAGCATCCATCGCATTTGCTTGGCGTGCACGTTCTGCCTTGGCCAATACAAATGCTGAATAACCGCCGTCATACTCTTCAACTTTTCCAAGTACAACTTCCCATGTGCGATCGGTAACTTCATCAAGGAACCAGCGATCGTGAGTAACAACGAGAACTGCTAGATCTCTACGGTTCTTGAGGTGGGCTGCTAACCATGCAACACCTTCTACATCGAGGTGGTTGGTGGGTTCATCAAGAAGAATGAGGTCGAGATCATCAATTAAAAGCTTTGCTAATCCCACACGACGCTTCTCTCCACCAGAGAGTGAAGCAAAGGTGCGTTCAAAGATGTGATCATCAAAGCTTCCGAATAACCCAGTAAAGATTTCACGGATGCGTGGGTCGCTAGCCCAATCATGCTTCTCGCGATTGCCTAGAACCATATCGCCCACTGTTGATTGAGGGGCAGCACTATCGATCTGCGAAAGAATTCCAATTTTCGATGCGTTCGACTTAGTAACTCGACCCGCATCTGCTTCTTCAACGCCTGCAATGATTTTCATGAGCGTGGATTTGCCGGCTCCATTACGACCAACGATTCCGATGCGATCGCCTTCAGAAACACCAAGCGATACCTGCTCTAGAAGTGGGCGAATATCAAAGGCTTTAGAGACCTCTTCGATATTCACTACATTGCGCGCCACGGTAGGAGAGCGTACCTTTGAACTATGAAGGTGACTGACCGCGCATATGCGTTAGAGCTCGATAAGAACGATCCTCTTGCTCCGTATCGGAGTAAATTCGTAATTACCGACCCCAATCTCTGCTACCTCGATGGAAATTCACTCGGTCGACTCCCCCATGCAACCGTCAAGGCTGTCAGCGACTTCGTCTCGCACGAATGGGGCAATGAGGTCGTCACCGGATGGAGCCACTGGATTGATGAGGCGCAGGTAGCAGGAGATCTCTTGGGTCGCGCAGCGCTAGGTGCAGCAGCTGGCCAAGTTCTTGTCTGCGATACAACATCGGTTAATTTCTATCAGTTATGCCTCGCGGCAATCAACGCGCGCCCAGGTCGCAAGACCATCATCACCGATGCAGCGAACTTTCCTACCGATCGCTACATTCTTGATGGAATCGCTAAACAGCTTGGACTTAATCTCGTCATCATCGATAACGAAGATCCAGCGATTGCTGAAAATGAAATGATTACTGCAGAACTTCTTGAGAAGTACATGTCTGAAGATGTTGCTCTCGTAACTTTTGAAGTCATTCAGTATCGATCTGGTGCTCGCACAGATATTCAATCAGTCACAGATTTAGCCCGTTCTTATGGGGCATACGTTGTCTGGGATGCCAGCCATGCAACTGGTGCAATCGATATGAACTTCGATGAATGCGGAGTCGACCTTGCAGTTGGCTGCACATATAAATATGGAAATGCTGGCCCTGGTTCACCTGCCTGGCTCTACGTCAATAAGCGCGTACAGAAGGAACTTCAAGTTCCCATCCAAGGTTGGTTCGGAAACGAAGATCAATTTGGAATGGGGCCACACTTCGAAAAGGCCGAAGGTATTCGCGGATTCCAGATTGCCAGCCCATCCATCATTGGAATTCGAGGCGTACAGATTGCCTTCGAAATGATTGAAGAAGCAGGCATTGATGTCATTGCATCTAAGGCTGCAATCGGAACTCAGATGATGATTGATCTCTATGACGAGTGGCTTGCTCCACTTGGTTACACGCTCCTCACTTCACGCAATCCGAAGGAACGTGGCGGGCATATTTCGATAGGCCATCCAGATGCTGCAAAGATTTGCGTAGCACTCCGTAAATTTGCCAATGTGATTCCTGATTACCGCACACCAAACGCAATTCGTTTAGCTATCGCACCACTTCCAACGTCCTATGTTGAAGTCTGGGATGGTTTCCAACGAATTCGCGACCTCACTGAAACTCGCCAATACGAAAAGGTAGAGGGATCGGATTCACGAGTCACATGAGCGAAAACTACGATTCAGCACTCTCATACACCTCTTATTTAGCTGTCGATGAATTATTGAAGTTGCAGAAACCTCTCTCCGACGGCCCTGAACATGATGAGATGCTCTTCATCATCATCCACCAGACCTATGAACTCTGGTTTAAGCAACTCATCCATGAGTTTCAGCAAGCTCAGCGTGCGCTCGAAGCCGGCGATACGCACTACGCACTTTCAATATTGGGGCGAATCCGCACCATCATGAAGGTTTGCGTTGCACAAGTAGATATTCTCGAGACGATGACGCCTCTGCAGTTCAATGCTTTCCGTGGATATCTAGCTTCATCAAGTGGCTTCCAATCTTCACAATTTAGGAAAGTAGAGGCGATTCTCGGTCGTCGCGATAGTCGCATGGCTGGCCACTTACCTCCAGATATGCAGGCAGAGATTAAGGACATTACTTCCCGCAATTCAATTTGGGATTCCTTCTTGGATTACCTGGTCAAGCGCGGTTACTCACTTCCTGCAGAAGTTGTCGGGCGCGATAAATCAATTGCCTACCAATCAAGCGCTGCGGTGCAAGATGTTCTACTTAAAGTTCACCAAACAGATCCAGAGAGCGCGATGGTCTCTGAACGCCTCGTCGATATCGATGAAGGAATTCAGGAGTGGCGCTATCGCCATGTAAAGATGGTTGAGCGCACGATTGGCCAGAAGATGGGTACCGGAGGTTCAAGCGGAGTCGAGTACTTAGCGAGCACTCTCTTCAACCCAGTCTTTAAAGACCTCTGGGAGATTCGCTCTCGTTTTTAGTTTGGTAAACCTTTAATTACTAGCTCTGAAAGTGGAAGGCGTTCGCGCTTTGCCATTTCGCGTTCAAGAAGTGGCCCCGCGAGTTTTTCAGGGGCATCTTGTGTTCCGACTGCGATGACAACAACGGGAAGTAATTCAGGAGTAATGGAAAGAACTTCCTGAGCAACTGCCTTATCAAAACCAGTCATCTGGTGAGCAATGAGGCCGCGGTGATGAGTTTCGATAACGAGTTGAGCAACCGCAAGACCACAGTCGAATTGATAATCGGCATGGATAGAGCCATCGCCCTTCACTGTCTTTCCGGCAACCAAAATAAGAGCCGATGCATTCTTTGCCCAGCTCTTATTGAAATCACCGAGGGAGGAGAGAATCTGAGCAAAGACTTCATCGCCACGCTTGCCCACAAAGAAGCGCCATGGCTGTCCATTAAATGCGGAAGCCGCCCAACGAGCTGCTTCAAGGATTGCAGTTAAATCTTCGTTATTGATCGTGGCTGTCTCATTGAAAGAGCGTGGGCTACGACGAGTTGCGATGATTTCATGGACGGGGACTGAGGTCTCTGCTTTCATGTTGTGAACCTTATTGCCCCGATAGAGTTCTCGCATGTCGATATCCGAGTGGATACATCACACCGCCGATTCACTCATTGCACATAACTTGCAGATACCCCTCTTCTTGCTCCTTATCTTCTTTGCATTTGCAGAAGCTGCCCTCTTTGTTGGATTTATCTTGCCTGGAGAAACTGCTCTTCTAATCGGTGGAGTGCTCGCGCACGCAGGTGTGTGGAATGTATGGATTTTCTTGATTGCTGCCATTGTGGGTGCAATTACTGGCGACTCTGTGGGTTATGAAATTGGCAAACATTTGGGGCCGCGTATCAAAGAGAACGCTTTCGGTAGATTTGTTGGAGAAAAGCGCTGGAAATTGGCACAGGCAATCTTCGATCGATACCACGGTGGTGCAATCTTCTTTGGTCGCGCACAAGCTCTACTGCGCGCACTTGTTCCAGCCCTTGCTGGAATGAACAAAGTTCCTTATCGCCAATTTATTAAGTGGAATGCTGCTGGTGGAATCGTCTTCTCAACCATCGTTGTACTTCTTGGCTATGAATTCGCCAGCTCGTTAGCAACTCTCGAGAAGTATCTGCGGTACTGGGCAATCTTCTTCTTGGCAGTCGTTGCCGTGGTTGTTGTCATTTTGAAGCGAAAGTTAGAGCACCTACTCGAAGATTAAGCCTTCTTCGTATTGATAATCTCCACTTTTTCACCATAGGCGGCTTCAGCAATCTCTTTGCGGCGAGCGATATATGCATCTGATGCGCCGGTAATAAGATGTTCAAATCGCTGTTCACCCTTAATAAGCGGATGCAGCTCTTTCGCTGTGTTCTGCGAACCCCACACAGGTGGTTCTTGTCGCGTTACTTGAACAACGATATGTGGATTGATAAAGCGATAGACAAGTGCCAGACGGCGAAGCCCCATATAAGCAACATGGCGTAACCCGCGATTGATATGTTCCTGAATTCGTAGTTGGTTGTAGCGCAACCATGATGGGCGAATAGGTTCTTCGCGCACCGCTAATTCATACAGAATCTTTGCAATTTCAGCTCCGCCTGTTGGATCTGGGAGTTCACCGCATTTCTTACTTAAACGAGCGCGGACATCAGCATCTTGCAACTTCTTTACCGTTGCGGTGATGTCACCTAAATCTGCTTGGTTTGCGCGAAGAGCGAATCCCATGTCATGACACCACTGCGCACGCGCTTCTTGATCATCGGTTCCGCGAATGTTGGAGACGAAGACTGTTGGAACCTGCGCAGGAAGGAGTTCGTGCACTCCGTTATAGCCAGTTGCACACACGCCCGCATCGAATGCATGGAGCACTCGAGCAAGTGGGAAGTGGCGCACTACGCGGATATCGAGGCCTTCAGGAGCCAGAGACTTTCCATCCTTATCAAGTGGTTGCTTGGTAAGGATGACCTGCAAATCTTTCCAACCGAGCAGCCCTTCAAGCGCCGCTGTCATCTTATGGTTGACATCGCTATCGCCAGTTCCGAGCTGCACCAAGACTGCTGGTCGATCGAGATCTAGGCCAAGAACCTTGCGCGCTTCATCGCGTGAAAGCGCCGTATCTTTCTGGAAGAGCGAGACTGATGCTGTAAGGCGAGAATCTTTTCGCTCTGCAGTTGGGCCAAAATCATAGGCGCGAGCAAAGTCACCGGGTTCAACGATGTAATCCATCATCTGTGATTGCAAACCTAGAACAAAACGTTGTGGTTTCTTCTGCCACAAACCACGTCGCACCCAGACGAGCGCCAACTTTGGATGTGAAACTTTTGCAGCAATAACACCTGGGTAAGGAACAACTCCATCGAATGACATAACGCGAGCGCCTGTTTCATCAACGAGTGC
>WLKV01000023.1 GCA_009701085.1 Actinomycetota bacterium
TCGAAGAGTTCAATGCACTCGCTGGACATGAAGCAATTCATGCCGGAATGACAAGTCGCGACCTCACTGAAAATATTGAAGCGCTTCAGGTGCGCGATGGTCTTGCCATCGTTCACGATAAGACAGTTGCGCTCCTTGCTGCCCTTGCTGCAAAGGCAGCACAGTATTCAGATCAACCAATTGCTGGTCGTTCACATAATGTTCCCGCACAAATCACCACACTCGGAAAGCGTTTCGCATCCGCTGCCGAAGAACTTCTCTACGCATACGAACGTCTTGCATCTCTTCAAAGTCGCTACCCAATGCGTGGAATCAAAGGTCCTGTCGGAACAGCGCAAGATTCAATCGATTTGCTTGGTTCCACCGAAGCGCACCAATCACTCGAATCTGCGATTGCTAAGGAACTCGGCTTTGATCGCGTTCTCGATTCAACTGGCCAGGTTTATCCACGTTCACTTGATTACGAAGTGATCACCACTCTTGTTCAGCTAGCCACTTCACCATCTTCGCTTGCAACATCAATCCGTTTAATGGCAGGCGCAGAGCTGGTTACAGAAGGCTTTAAGGCAGGCCAGGTTGGTTCATCGGCGATGCCACACAAGATGAATACACGTTCATGCGAGCGAGTAAACGGCCTCACCGTTATTTTGCGCGGCTACGCATCAATGGTCTCTGAACTTGCTGGCAATCAATGGAATGAAGGCGATGTCTCATGCAGCGTTGTTCGTCGCGTTGCACTTCCTGATGCTTTCTATGCGATGGATGGTCTCCTCGAAACTATGCTCACAGTTCTCAATGAGTTTGGTGCTTTTCCTGCTGTTATTTCTGCAGAGCTCGAGCGCTACCTTCCTTTCCTTGCAACGACAAAGATTTTGATGGCTTCCGTTAAAGCTGGCGTCGGTCGAGAAGTTGCACATGAAGCGATTAAAGAACATGCAGTTGCTGCAGCTCTCGGTATGCGCGAAGGTAAATCAAATAATTTCCTCGATGCAATTGCAGGCGATGACCGCATCCCATTTAAGCGCGCAGAACTAGATGCGCTGATTGGTAACCCCATTGAATTTACTGGCGATGCTCGCCAACAAGTAGCTCGAGTTGTAAGTCGCATCGACGCGATTACTTCCGCGCACCCTGCCGCAGCGCAGTACAAACCCGCCAGTATCCGGTGAGCGGCTTCGGCGCAGCTGGCGCACCGCCAGCACCAGTCATCGAAGGTTGGAAGCACCTTCGCACAGGAAAAGTCCGTGATCTCTATACAAATGAATCCGGTGAAATTCTCTTAGTTGCATCCGATCGCATCTCTGCATTCGATTGGGTTCTACCAACAACGATTCCAAATAAGGGCGCAATCCTTACTCAGCTTTCACTGTTCTGGTTCGAACTCTTGGCAGATATCGTCCCCAACCACATCATTAGTGATGATGTTCCTGCATCTGTTGCGGATCGCGCAGTCATTGTTCAACCGCTGGAAATGTTTGCCATCGAATGCGTAGCTCGCGGGTATCTGACTGGTAGCGGACTTGCTGAATACAAAGGCAATCAGGCAGTCTGCGGAAACCCACTCCCAGCAGGGTTATTAGATGGTTCCCAGCTTCCAGAAAGCATCTTCACCCCAGCGACAAAGGCTGAAATCGGCGACCACGACATCAATATCGATTTTGAAAGTGCAGCAAAGATTGTTGGGGAAGAACAAGCAGCAGAACTGCGCGACTTAACTATCAAGCTCTATGACACAGCAGCTGACTTTGCTCGCAGCCGCGGAATTATCTTGGCAGATACAAAATTTGAATTTGGAATCAATATGGCCGGTGAAATTACTTTGGGTGATGAAGCGCTGACTCCTGACTCTTCACGTTTCTGGGAAGCAGATGGTTGGGCACCAGGAAAATCGCAACCATCCTTCGATAAGCAATTTGTCCGTGATTGGTTGACATCAAGTGGATGGGATAAAGAATCCACACCACCAGAATTGCCTGCAGAGATCGTTGAGAAAACTGCGGCGCGATATGAAGAAGCATTTGAACGAATTACCGGTAGCAAGTTTTAATAGAGTTCAAAATAACAACTAGGGAGAAGCAAATGGCAAAGATCGTGGTTGATGTGATGTTAAAGCCCGAAATTCTTGACCCACAAGGAAAGGCGGTCGCGGCAGCTTTGCCTCGCCTGGGATTCACCTTTGCTACAGATGTCCGCCAAGGAAAGCGATTTGAAATCGAAGTCGATGGCGATCCAACTCCTGCACAACTTGCCGATGTTGAGAAGGCAGCCGAAAAACTTCTCTCCAACCCTGTCATTGAAAACTTCACAGTTCGAGTGGAGAAGTAATAGATATGAAAATTGGTGTTGTAACTTTTCCAGGCACTCTCGATGATCGAGATGCTGCCCGCGCTGTGCGCCATGCCGGTGGCGAATCAGTGGCTTTGTGGCATAACGATGCAGATCTTCACGGTGTAGATGCAGTCATCCTCCCTGGTGGCTTCTCCTACGGTGACTATCTTCGTTGCGGTGCAATATCTCGTTTCTCTCCAGTGATGGAGCCCATCATCAAGGCAGCCCAGGGCGGCATGCCTCTACTAGGTATCTGTAACGGCTTTCAGGTCCTTGCCGAGGCGCACCTGATTCCAGGAGCTCTCACTCGTAACCACGAACTTCACTTCTTATGTCGTGATCAGAAGCTGACCATCGAAAATACAAATACTGCGTGGACATCTTCATTTACTCAAGGGCAAGAGATTCTCATTCCATTGAAGAATGGTGAAGGCGCATATATGTGCGATGACGAAACTCTTGCGATGCTTGAGGGCGAAGGTCGCATCATTGCTCGTTACGTTGGCGAAAATCCAAATGGCTCTCGTAACTTGATTGCTGGAATTACAAATGAACGCGGAAATATTGTTGGCTTGATGCCTCACCCAGAACATGCAATCGATTCACTTACTGGCCCATCAGCAGATGGTCTTGGCTTCTTTACCTCTGTCTTGAAAGCGCTGGTGAAGTAATGTCACTCGATACAGTTTCCAAAGCACAAGCAAATCCAGATTCATCACAACCATTTGCAGAACTTGGTTTAAAGCCTGACGAATACGCGCGCATCAAGGAAATTCTTGGTCGCCGCCCTACTTCATCTGAACTCGCCATGTATTCAGTGATGTGGTCCGAACACTGCTCATATAAATCTTCCAAAGTTCACCTCAAGCAATTTGGTGACAAGGCCGTTAAGACTGATGCCCTTCTTGTTGGAATTGGCGAGAACGCTGGCGTTGTCGATGTTGGCCAGGGCTACGCAGTTACTTTCAAAATTGAATCTCACAACCACCCATCATTTATCGAGCCCTACCAAGGCGCTGCAACTGGCGTTGGTGGAATCGTTCGTGACATCTTGACGATGGGTGCGCGCCCAATTGCAGTGATGGATCCACTTCGCTTTGGTCCAGCTGATGCAGCTGATACTCGTCGCGTATTACCTGGCATCGTTGCAGGCGTTGGCGGATATGGAAACTGTCTTGGCTTACCAAATATCGGTGGCGAAGTTGTCTTCGATGAGACCTACCTCGGAAACCCATTGGTTAATGCCCTTTGCGTAGGCGTCATGAAACATAGCGATATCAAGCTTGCCAAGGCTGCAGGAGCTGGAAACCTTGTAGTTCTCTACGGTGCAAAGACCGGCGGAGATGGAATCGGCGGAGTATCTGTACTTGCTTCTGAAACATTTGAATCAAAAGGACCAGCAAAGCGTCCTGCAGTTCAGGTTGGCGATCCATTCGTCGAGAAGGTTCTTATCGAATGCTCACTCGAAATCTTCGCTGAAGATTTAGTTGTCGGTATCCAAGATCTCGGTGGTGCAGGGCTTTCTTGTGCAACATCAGAACTTGCTTCAGGTGGTTCAGGTGGCATGAAGGTTCAGCTCGACAAGGTTCCATTGCGCGATCCATCGCTATCACCAGAAGAAATCTTGATGTCAGAATCACAAGAGCGCATGTGCGCAATTGTCGAACCAAGCAAGATTGCTCGCTTCCTCGAAATCTGCGAGAAGTGGGATGTCACTGTCACCGTTATCGGCGAGGTCACTGATGGCAACCATCTTGAAATTACCTGGAACGGTGAACTTATCGTTGATGTTCCACCTCGCACTGTGGCCCACGATGGCCCGGTCTATAACCGACCACTTGCACAACCTGCCTATATCGATGCAGTTGCTAAGGAAATTATCAAAGTTCCACTCCCAACAACTGCAGATGAAATCAAGGCAACTGTTTTGAAACTTGCTGCGACCCCAAACCTTGCAGATAAGTCTTGGGTTACTGATCAATACGATCGTTATGTCCAGGGAAACTCAATTCAATCGCAGCCAGATGATTCTGGAATGGTGCGAATCGATGAGACGACGCATCTTGGTGTTGCGGTTGCAACAGATGCCAATGCCAACTGGTCATACCTGAATCCTTACGAAGGTGCGAAGTTGGCACTTGCTGAAGCTGCGCGCAACATTGCAACCGCTGGTGCAAAGCCGCTAGCTGTCACTAACTGCCTCAACTTTGGTTCTCCTGAAGATCCAGGGGTAATGTGGCAGTTCGCAGAGTCAGTGCGTGGCCTTGCTGATGGATGCCTCGAGATGGGTCTTCCTGTTACGGGCGGAAATGTCTCGTTCTATAACCAGACAGGTGCTGTTGCGATTCTTCCAACTCCAGTCATTGGAGTTCTTGGAGTAATCGACGATGTTCGCACACGCACTCCCATGTCATTTGATCGCGCAGGTCTTGATCTATATCTCTTAGGTGAAACAGAGAATGATCTTGCAGGTAGCGAATGGGCATATATGCACAATCAACGTGGCGGAATTGCACCGACTGCGGATCTTCAGCGCGAAATGCGATTAATTGATCTTCTTGTTGCAGGTCGCACAAAGAAGATTTTTAGCGCAGCACACGATTTGAGCCAGGGTGGCCTTGCAGCAACCCTTACCGAAATGGTTCTTCGTTACAACACAGGTGCAACGGTGCAACTCGATAACGTTGGGCTCTCTCTATTGAGCGAAACCCCAGGACGTGTTGTGGTTGCCATTGATCCAGCACAAACTGCCGCTCTTACAAGTGAAGCAGCTTCTCAGAAGATTGCGCTGACAAAGATTGGAACAACTGGGGGAGATTCACTCGTTATCAACGATGCGAAGATTTCACTCGTTGAACTTCGTAAAGCGCATACCGAAACTTTCCCAAAGTTGTTTGGATAACTTCGATGCGCGATCCACAGGTACTTGCTGAAGTAAAGGAGACCCTTGCTCTCCTTACTGAACGTGCACCTGGTCGCGCCATCGAAGTTCGTATTCCGCCGTATGCAGCAGTGCAATGCGGAGAAGGTCCAACACACACTCGCGGAACCCCGCCGAATACCGTTGAGATGGATGCACAGACATGGTTGGCACTTGCCAATGGTGAAAAGAGTTGGGCAGATGCAATGGCAGCCGGCCTGATCTCCGCCTCAGGCATCCGCGCCGATTTATCCCAACTACTACCGCTTAGGATGACCCCATGAGCCGTCGCCCAGATGGATTGTTAAATCACAACGTTCTTGAAGACGATAAAGGTCCGCAAGATGCATGTGGTGTGTTTGGCGTGTGGGCACCAGGCGAAGAAGTCGCAAAGTTAACGTTCTACGGCCTTTATGCGTTGCAACATCGCGGACAAGAATCAGCAGGTATCGCAACATCTGATGGCGATCGCATCTTGGTCTATAAAGATATGGGCTTGGTTTCACAGGTCTTCACTGAGACAGATTTAGCTTCACTCGTTGGCAATCTTGCAATCGGTCATTGCCGCTACAGCACAACAGGTTCAAGCACATGGGTAAATGCACAGCCAACTCTTCGCCCAACGAAGTACGGAACTTTGGCACTCGCTCACAACGGCAATCTCACCAACACTGGTGACCTAGCAGAGTTAGTACAAAAACTTGAAACTGATCTGCCAAAGAATGCACGTGGTGCAACCACAGATACTGAAATCATGACCGCACTCATCGGTTTGCAAGATGAGAAGAATGTTGAAGCAAGTGCGCTAGCTGTTTTGCCGAAACTTGAAGGCGCTTTCTCACTCGTCTTTATGGATGAACATACGTTGTACGCAGCGCGTGATCGCCACGGAGTGCGCCCTCTTGTGATCGGCAAACTCGATCGTGGTTGGGTTGTTGCCTCTGAATCTGCAGCGCTAGACATTGTTGGTGCGGCATTTGTTCGCGAAGTCGAACCAGGAGAATTCCTTGCAATCAATGAAGATGGAATTCGCTCTGAGATGTGGGCAAAGGCTGAACCTAAAGGTTGCATCTTTGAATATGTCTATCTTGCTCGCCCCGATACAACGATTGCAGGGCAGAGCATTCATGCAGTCCGCGGTCGGATCGGACAGCGCCTAGCTATCGAAGCGCCGGTTGATGCTGATCTCGTTATTCCGGTTCCAGAATCAGGAACACCTGCAGCTATTGGTTACGCAAAAGAATCAGGAATTCCGTATGGCTTAGGGCTTGTAAAGAATTCCTACGTCGGTCGCACATTTATTCAGCCATCACAAACTATTCGCCAACTAGGTATTCGCCTCAAACTCAATCCTTTGCGCGAAATCATCGAAGGAAAGCGCATCATCGTTGTCGATGATTCAATCGTTCGTGGCAATACACAGCGCGCACTTGTACGCATGTTGCGCGAAGCTGGCGCTCTCGAGATCCACGTTCGAATTTCATCTCCTCCCGTGAAGTGGCCATGTTTCTACGGAATCGACTTTGCTACTCGCGCAGAACTGATTGCAAGTGGCCTTGAAGTCGAAGAGATTCGTCGTTCAATCGGCGCCGATTCACTCGCTTACGTATCTGAGGAAGGTTTGATTGAAGCGACTAACGTTGCTGAAGAGAAGCTCTGTCGCGCATGCTTCTCGGGCCAATACCCAATTGCAATTCCAACAGATATGTCCGAGGGCAAGATGCGCCTTGAAGTCACAGATGTTCACACAGAAAAGGTTCACAAATGAAAGTTGACTGGTAATGGCAACGTATAAAGATTCTGGCGTTGATATCGATGCAGGAGACCGCGCAGTTGAGTTGATGAAGGCATCAATCGCTCGCGCATCACGCCCTGAAGTAATGGGTGGCATTGGTGGATTTGCTGGCCTCTTTGATGCTTCAGCTCTCAAGGAGATGAAGCAACCTCTACTTGCAACATCAACTGATGGCGTCGGAACAAAGACCGAGATAGCTCGTGCGATGGGTAAGTACGACACCATCGGCGAAGATCTTGTTGCCATGGTTGTCGATGACCTTGTTGTCTGCGGCGCAGAACCACTCTTTATGACTGATTACATCGCCGTTGGAAAAGTTATCCCTGAGCGAATTGCAGATATCGTCGCTGGAATTGCCCGCGGATGTGTAAAGGCTGGAACAGCTCTTGTCGGTGGCGAGACTGCAGAACACCCCGGACTTCTTGGTGAAGATGAATTTGATATCGCAGGAGCAGCAACTGGTGCAGTGGACGCAGATAAACAACTTGGCGCTCATCGTGTTAAGGCCGGCGATCTCATCATCGCAATGCCAGCAAGTGGATTCCATGCAAATGGCTATTCATTAATTCGCCACATTCTGAGCGAACAGAAGCTTGACCTTTCAAAGACCTACGAAGGTTTTTCAAAGTCACTCGGTGAGATTCTCCTGACTCCAACAGAGATTTACTCACTCGACTGTCTCGCGCTGATTCGAGCGCAAGGTGAAAAACTTCGCACCTTTAGCCACATCACTGGTGGCGGGCTTGCTGATAACACTGCACGAGTTATCCCTGCAGGCCTTACCGCGAAATACGATCGCTCTACTTGGGCGCTTCCGACTGCAACCAAGTTCTTGGCCGATGTGGCATCTGTCCCACAAGAAGATATGGAACGCACGTGGAACTGTGGCATCGGAATGTCGGCGGTAGTCGACCCAGCTATCGGAGATTTAGTGATTCGCTCATTGGCA
>WLKV01000024.1 GCA_009701085.1 Actinomycetota bacterium
AGCACCGGTAGCTGTCGCTGAAATGCCACCAATTGCTTGTCCTAGCTGTGTTGCAATGAGCGAACCGATAAAGGTGCGCAGCAGACCTGCAATGGCACCCATGGGACCTGCCATCGATTCACCAGAATCGGGATCGTGTGACTGTTGTGCCATCGCATCATCGAGAAGGGAAGAGATTGCCGAAGTGAGTCCAGTCGCCAGTGGCTCCATAGTTGCCTGCCAACCTTTGAGAGTCTCATCGACCCAATCGAGTCGGCTTACCGCGCGCGCTGATGTATTCCCTGAAGTTGCTGGAAAGACTGTTGCTTCATTGAGCCAGAGATCTGCAATCTCAAATGCGTTATCAACAACCGTGACATCTTTCGTTCCGATGGGTTGTGATCCTTGTGCCTGTACAAATTTCTTTGCTGTATCACGGACGACTGCTTGTGGAAGTGCATCCTGTGAACCTTGTGCAAAAGCTGCAAATGGATTGACGAAACCTGCAGGATTGACGCCATCAACGTTGATACCGAGTTGTTCAAATTGCTTCTGAATCTGCTCTTGCATCTGACGCATCATCGCATTGAGCTCTGACTGATTGGAATCTTCGGGCTTGCTCTTTTCATCATCGCCGTCATCGGGCGTAAATCCAAAAGGTGACATCAATTACTCCATCCAGTGAAGAGTTTCATTCTATCTACTTGCTCTATCTACAGTCTTTAACCATCGAAGTGGGCACTTTCTTCCCGAAAGCACTAGGCTTTTTACATGTCCCCCGTAGCCTCGCTCGCAAGCGTTCAACTCCTTGCTGGCTCTAGCGCCTTTGCTGCGCTGATCTGGTGGGTAGTTCCTGCAGTGGGCCTCTTCGGTGCAATCGGTTATGTCATCTGGGTCTCGAAATATAAGTCGAAATTTGAATCTGAAACATCGCGATCTGTGAACCAATTCCAGCGCTTTCAAGAATCTTTCCGCGAGACTCCACCGGCCTCACCTGAGGCAGATTCAGATACTCCGAATTCAGATACCCCACATTAAGTAGTCTCGATTTATGTCGCTTCGGTTCTCCAAGACGCCACGTCTTCTCACTCTCTTCTTCGCACTTCTCTTCCTCGTTCCGCTCGTCACCCCCGTTAACTTCGTCATCATTCAACCGGGCGAGGGCACCCCACTCTTTCCCAAGGTGCTTAAAGTGAAGAGCGCGGATGTAAAGACCTATGCACCTCATGGTCAGATTTATCTACTCTCCATCTGGGTCTCGACTCCTGATGCGAAAATTCTGGGAGCAGAAGCGCTCGGATGTTGGGTACGTGCGGAGTGTGTTGTTTTTCCACGATCAGTGATTTATCAGCGCAACACATCGGCAGTCAAAGAAGAGAAGAAGGCGCTGAAGGAGATGAAAATTTCTCAGAGCGATGCAATGACTGCAACGAAGAAGTATCTTGCTCAGCATTATCCATCTATCGACACATCGAAGTTATCGGATAGCTCACTCAAAGTTTCTCTACCCAATGTCGGGGGACCCAGTGGTGGCTTAATTTTCACAATCGGACTTATCGATCTGCTTACCCCTGAAGATATTTTGCAAGGGAGAAAAGTTGCAGGCTCTGGAACTATCTCCGCTAACGGCACAGTGGGTCCTATTGGTGGAATCTCAGAGAAGATCATCGCTGCAAAGAAAGCTGGCGCAACTGTGCTCTTCGCCTCCCGCGATAATTGCGATGAGATTGCAAGAGATGTAACAGGTATCTCCGTTGTGGCGATTTCCACGCTCGATGAAGCGTTGGATTACCTGCAAATGGCCCCCACTTCCAATTTTCGGGGCGTCAGCGGTTGCACTAACCTAGGAGCATGAATAGAAATCGCAGTCCGCTCGTTATTACCGCAGCAATTCTCGTCGCACTCGGTGCGCTCGTCACTTACTTCAGCGGTTACTACATTGATTGGCTCTGGTTTAAATCAGTCGATGCCACATCAGTCTGGTCGACAGTTCTCGCTACCAAGATTCAACTCTTTGTCATCGTCGGGTTCCTTACATCCGCAACGATTTCTCTCAATATCTATCTCGCTTATAAGCGTCGTCCGCTCTACGTTCCCACAAGTATTGAAATCAGCGGACTCGAGCGCCTTCGCGCACAAGTCGAACCTATTCGCCGTTGGGTATTTCTCGGAATTGTTCTTGTCCTTACCTACTTCGCTGGAACTTCCGGAATGGTCTTCTGGCGCGAATGGATGCTCTTTAAGAACTCCACAGACTTTGGTGTGAAAGATCCACAATTCGGTTTAGATATTTCATTCTTCGCATTCCGTCTTCCTATGTGGCAGGCAATTATTGGTTGGGCAATCTCCACCCTCGTTCTTGCAACGCTTGCGTCAGCATTTATCCACTACATGTATGGCGGAATCCGCACCACAGTGCAGACAGATCGCACCACAGTCGCAGCCCGCGTCCAGATTTCAGTCTTACTCGGCCTCATCGTTCTGCTTAAAGCTGTGGCTTACTGGTTCGACCGTTACTCACTCGCTCTTAAAGAGAGCAAGTTGATTACTGGTCTTACTTACACAGATGTCAATGCAACACTTCCTGCGAAGGCGATCCTCTCTGCTATCGCAGTTGTCTGCGCCCTTCTCTTCTTCGCCAATATTGTGCGCCGTTCATGGCTCCTACCAGCTGCAGGAACAGCGCTTCTTGTTGTCTCGTCAGTTCTTATCGCCGGTATCTACCCAGGTGCGATTCAGCAGTTCCAGGTAAAGCCATCTGAATCATCGAAGGAAGCGCCTTATATTCAGCGCAATATCGATGCCACCCGCGCTGCCTACGACCTCAATGGCGTAGAGATGCAGGATTACAACGCAACTCTTTCAACGAGTGCAGGACAGCTCGCTAAGGATGCAGCGACAATCGCAAATATTCGTTTGATGGATCCCAATGTTCTCTCTGCAACATTCCGTCAGCTCCAGCAGATCAAGCCTTATTACACATTCCCTGAATCACTCGATATCGATCGCTACACAGTTAATGGCGTATCTCGTGATGCAGTAGTTGCAGTTCGTGAACTCAATATTGATGGAAACCCAAGCCGTAACTGGATTAACGATCACCTTGTTTATACACACGGCTTTGGTTTCGTAGCTGCATATGGAAATCAAGTGGATGCAGATGGAAAGCCAAACTTCCTAGTGGGCGACCTCCCACCAACAAAGGGCCTTGGAAAGTTTGAACCACGCGTCTACTTCGGTGAGAACGTTCCTGACTACTCAATCATCGGTGGAAAGAAGAGCAACTCACCAGTTGAATTCGATTACCCAGATGACACTTCAGCTAATGGCCAGAAGAATTACACCTACACAGGTAAGGGTGGCGTCCCAGTCGGAAGCACTCTGAACAAGTTGCTCTTCGCAATCAAGTACGGCGAACAGCGCATCTTGCTCTCTAACTTGATCAACTCAGATTCAAAGATTCTCTACAACCGCGCACCACGTGAGCGCGTTGCAAAGGTAGCTCCATGGCTCACCTTGGATGGAGATCCATACCCAGCAGTTGTCGATGGAAAGATCACATGGATTATCGATGGCTACACAACAAGCGCTGGCTACCCATATTCAAAGTCAACATCTCTTGCAACAGCGACCAATGATGCGCTGACTGCAAATTCAACATCGATTACTGCGCAATCAAATAAGGCAGTCAATTACATCCGTAACTCAGTCAAAGCGACTGTCGATGCATACGATGGAACAGTCACTTTGTATCAGTGGGATGCCAAGGATCCTGTCCTTAAGACATGGATGAAGGCCTTCCCAAATACTGTGAAGGCGAAGAGCGCAATCTCAAAGAGCCTTCTCGAGCACATCCGCTATCCAGAAGATATGTTCCGCGTACAACGCGACATCTTGAGTTCATATCACGTCAAGAGCGCAGCAGCGTTCTATGGCGGTCAAGATTTCTGGCGCGTACCTCGTGACCCATCTACATTCGGAGCTAATGCTGGCGCACAGCCTCCGTACTACATGACTCTCCAGATGCCAGGTGCTGCAACTCCTACATTCTCATTAACAACGCCATTTGTGCCACGTGGTGGACGTGAAAACCTTTCGGCATTTGCATCAGTAAATTCCACTGCAGGTGCTAACTACGGAAAGATCACCGTTCTTCAGCTTCCACGAAGCACCAATATTGCAGGTCCATCACAGGTTGCTTCTAACTTTGAAGCGAAGCCTGATGTCGCAAATGCGCTCTCGCTCTTGCGTCAAGGTGGTTCAGATGTAGTTCTTGGAAACTTGCTCACACTTCCAGTTGGAAATGGTCTGCTCTATGTACAACCTGTCTACGTTCGCGCAACAGGTAACGCATCTGCATATCCACTTCTACAGAAAGTACTTGTCTCCTTCGGTGATGTGATCGGTTTCGATAGTTCACTCAAGGGTGCACTTGATCAGGTATTCGGTGGAAACTCCGGTACTAATGCAGGTGCAGGTACTCCAACAACTTCTAATAGCTCTGCAGATGTTGCAAGCGCACTACAAAGTGCAAAGCAAGCAATTGCAGATGGACAAGCAGCTCTTGCAAAGGGTGACTTCGCTGCATATGGTCGAGCACAAGATCGACTTAAGGCAGCAATTGCTGCTGCACTTGCTGCGCAATCACGTAAGTAATTACGCAGGTATCTGCTCACGTACTGCAACGATTTGGTAGAAGTACCTAACCCGTCCTACAATTGCACTTCCGACGCGGGGTGGAGCAGCTCGGTAGCTCGCTGGGCTCATAACCCAGAGGTCGTAGGTTCAAATCCTGCCCCCGCTACCAATGTAGTAAAAGTAAGAAAAGGCGCTGATATCAGCGCCTTTTCTTACTTTCTGCTTAGATAATTTCGATTACTTGATGCGCAATGAATTAGTTACAACAAAGAGACTACTCATCGCCATTGCCGCAGCTGCATACATGGGTGACATGAGCCCCGCTGCTGCGATAGGAATTCCAATAGCGTTGTAGGCAAATGCCCATCCTAGATTTACTTTGATGGTGCGCAGTGTTCGTTTGGAGAGCGCAAGTGCATCGACGACGCTCATCAGTTGAGGGCGCATGATCGTGATATCAGCGGTTGCAATCGCAGTATCGGTCCCTGTTCCCATTGCGATGCTGAGATCTGCTTGTGCAAGGGCAGCGGCATCGTTGACTCCATCGCCCACCATGAGAACGCGCTTGCCTTCAGATTGCAGTGAAGAGATCTTTGCGAGCTTATCTTCAGGCTTTGCTAAGGCGATGATGTGGTCTGAGGAAATTCCGACAGATGCTCCTACCTTGGCAGCAGCTTCGGGGTTATCTCCCGTCAATAGCCAGGTATCAATCTTCTTGCTCTGAAGCGCTGCGATTGTTGCAGCTGCATCTTTCTTGATGACATCACCTGCAGCAAAGACGGCGATAGCGACTCCATCCCAGGCAAGAACAGAGACAGCAAAGGAGTGAGATTGCGCTTCTCGGATTGCGCTCTGAATTTCTACATCAAAGGGAACTGAGCTATGTGCAACTGATTCTGGAGAGCCGATGATGACCACTGGAGATTGATCTCCGATGCGGACGCGACCGGCAACTCCCACACCCGGTGTTTGAGTAAATTCAGTGACAGGCAGTTGCTCTGCACTTCGCGCAATACAGTAAGAAGCAATTGCTTGCGAAACAGGATGATTGCTCTGGCTTTCAAGTGCAAGAGCAGATGAGAGCACACTCTTTTCAGTAAGAAGCGTTGCGAAAGAAGCGCCGAGAACTTTCTGCGCAGAGACCGGAATTGCTACCTGCTGCACCTTCATCGCTCCATCAGTCAGCGTTCCGGTCTTATCAAGAACGACTGTATCGATGGAGTTTGATGCTTCCAGTACACGCGGATGGCGGATAACAATGCCACGCAACGCTCCGCGGCCAGATGCAACGAGAAGTGCTACAGGGGTTGCCAGCCCTAATGCACAGGGGCAAGCAATCACAAGAACAGTGATGGCTGTAGAGATTGAGTAGGTCAGTGATTTATCTCCGAAGTAGTACCACCCTTCAAATGTTCCAATAGCTAGAACAGTGACAACGGGAACGAAGATGGATGCAATCTTGTCGGCGAGAGCTTGAATCGGAGCTTTCGTACCTTGCGCAGTGACAACCATTGCTGTGATGCGGGCGAGCTCTGTATCGCTACCGATACGAGTAGCGCGCACAATGAGACGGCCATTGTTATTGAGCGCAGATCCAATCACCGACATCCCTGGGTTGATCTCAATAGGTGTTGATTCACCAGTAATCAATGAGTTATCGACCGTGCTCTGCCCCGATATAACAACGCCATCGGTTGCAATACGAGAGCCTGGCTTCACTACAAATTCATCACCGATGACCAGGTGTGAAATAGGAATGAGAACTTCAGTGCCGTTGCGAAGTACAGCAACCTCTTTCTCGCCGAGCGCTAAGAGAGTAGAGAGTGCGCTTCCTGCACTGCGCTTCGCGCGCGATTCAAGGAAGCGACCGAGAATGACAAAGAGAAGGACTCCAGCAGCAACTTCTGTATAGACATCGCCCTGCGCTGTATACGTTGCATAAACCGACCAGATATATGCGCTCAGTGAACCTAGCGAAACGAGAGTATCCATCGTTGGATGAAAGACATTTCTGATTGCTGCGCGGTGAATGGGGAAGGCGACAATAAAGATAAGTGGTGCGCTTACTGCGAGAACGAGCCATGATGCAAAGAGGTGGTGTGCATGTGGAGGAAGTGGAATCGAGTAATCGGTGAAGAGCGCAATTAACCAATTGTTAATTGGCTGATGCCAACTCATCACCATGGATATTGCAATCGATGGCGCTGCAAAGAGAATTGCGAAAATAAGCGCGCGGGCTGCACCTTTTCGATGGAGCGCAGGATCTGAGTTATCGCTGAGGAGCGTTGCTCCATATCCAGCTGCCTTGATCTTCTTGATAACTAACTCTGCAGACAGATTAGCCGGCGCGAGTACATGCACTGTCTCTGATGCGAAGTTAACTGAAGCAGAGACACCATCCATCTCATTGAGCGCTCGTTCAATACTGTTGACGCAGGCCGAGCAGGTCATGCCCGTCACTGCAAAAGTTTGCGCAAGAAGTGGAGCTGACTGAGAGGGCTCATACTTTTCAGCCGCACCTTGTGGTGTGCGGTGCTTCATGAGGTCAATCTGAATATCTTCCATTGCTCTCTGCTCAGCTCTCTACCCTTTTGCCTTCAAGGATTGAACGACGTAATCGTGGAGCGCTGCATTGGTAGAGAGCCCATTGCCACCGAGTGATCCATCTGCGCCATCAAGATTGGTAAATCGTCCACCAGCTTCGCGCACAATAATGTCGAGTGCAGCCATATCCCAGAGCGCAAGTGATGGTTCTGCTGCAACTTCGACAGCGCCTTCTGCAACCAACATATGTGACCAGAAATCTCCATGTGCACGTGTGCGCCAAGCGCTCTTCATGAGGTTACTAAATGGCTCGAGACGATCGCCCCAGCCAATGAAATCAGAGTGCGAAATAGAAGCATCTTCAATCGATGAAACTGCAGAGACGCTGATTTTCTTAGGAACTTCCTTATTGACAATAACAAATGCTCCGCCGCCTTCGAAGGCATACCAGCGACGAAAGAGTGCTGGAGCGCTTACGACACCAACGACAACTTTCTCAACGCCGTCAGCATCTCTCTCCATCAAACCAATAAGAGTTGCCCAGGTTGGAACTCCGCGTAAGAAGTTCTTTGTGCCATCAATCGGATC
>WLKV01000025.1 GCA_009701085.1 Actinomycetota bacterium
ATGGCATAGCCAATAATTTCACGATGCCTATTTATATAGATAGCAACTTCTGGTTCAGGAACAGATGCTTCGCTGTCGTAACGAATACCGATATTCGCACCAGTTCCACGCGCGCGAACAGCAGTTGATTTGAAGAAGAGTTCTGGGCGGTCTGCCTCGTAGACGCGTTGATAAACATCGGGTACGCCGCTCTCTTCTTTACGTGCATCTCGTGAACGAAGATAAGTAACTCCGGCTCCCCACAGCTCAATTTCAGAGGCGATTGGTGCAGCAAGTTCGCCTGTTACTTCAGCGCCAGTCTTTGCTGTGCGCGCCTTGAGTTCTGCGAGAGTGAGGTGCATAGCTTCGGTAAGAGTTGGAAGCCCATCAAGAGATTTGTGCACTCCATCGACTGTGACTGCAAACTGGTACTGAGAATCTTTTGTTTTAAGTACTGAGAATTTCATTGCAATCCTTCGTTAGTCGAGGTGGAAGTTCTGGTGAAGGGTATGCCACCACTCGCCATCGCGCGCTTCGGGGACCTGCACCTGCATTGGGGCAGTGATCTTCCACCAATTTTGGGTTTCAGGATCTGCTGCAATAAGGGCCATATCTGCTTCGTAATCTCTGCCGGTGTACTCCATGTAAGCGAAGAGTAAGTTTTCATAGCGAAAGATTGAGTAATTCTGGATGTTGGCACGCTTAAGGGTTGCTGCAACTGTTGGCCAGATATTTTCGTGAATACGTTCGTACTCTGCAATTTCCTCAGGCTTAATGCCGATAACTTGTCCGATACGTTTGATTGTCATACGGCCAACTTCGCAATCAGGCCAGCGTCTTCAAGCTCGCTCCAAAGATTATCTGGAAGTTTGTGCTCAAAGTTTTCGACATTAGCTTCTAGTTCTTCGCGATTGCGAGGTCCAACAATGACCGAAGTAACAGCGGGATGGCGGTGAGGGAATTGAAGAGCTGCGGCAAGTAGCGGCACATCGCGCTCCTTTAAGAAATCACAGATTGCTTTTGCGCGAGCAATAATTTCGTCAGAAGCAGGAAGATAGTTATATGTAGCTCCGGCAACTGGGTTGGCCAGTACACCTGAGTTAAGAACCCCACCCATAGAAATATCAATGTTGTTCTTAAGCGCATAAGGGAAGAGTTCGTTCTGCGCGACTTGATCAAGGAGAGTAAATCGACCTGCAATCAATGCGATGTCGAGATCTGTGCCCTTCATGATTTCGAGAGCAGGTTCGACATAGTTCATACCTAAGCCAATAGCTTTAATGAGGCCTTGAGAGCGAAGATCTGCGAGAACCGGAAATGCATTTTCAGTAGCTTCCTTGATGTAATCCTCGGCATCGTGCATCAAGACGATATCAATATGTGGAAGGCCTAAACGTTCTAGGCTCTCTTCGAATGCTTGTTTGATTCCCGCCCCTGAATAGTCGTAAACAGGAACGATATTTTTAGGCGCATCAGGGAACCATTTCTCTGGTTCGACGCCTTCGACATGGCGGAGAACACGACCAACCTTAGTTTCAATAATAAATGGAGTCTTTGCACCGCGAAGGGCCTTGCCTACGCGTATTTCAGCAACGCCATGGCCATATTGAGGAGCAGTATCGAAATAGTTAATACCAAGATCGAGCGCAGTATTGAGAAGATCTTCACCATCTTTATCGGTAACAGATTTAAATAATCCACCGAGTGGGGCAGTACCTAACCCCATGCGAGTTACTTCAAGATTTGAACGCTTTAATTTAACTTTTTCGCTATACCGCGCCATAAATTCATCATATATGATTTTGTAGTTCAAGCGAAGAGTCAGTTTTCAAACAAGTAAAGGGATGTCATGCCTAAGGTAACTGGATTTAAAACTGTTGATGTTCGATTCCCAACTTCACGTGGTCTCGATGGATCCGATGCAATGAATAAGGAACCAGATTATTCGGCAGCCCTTCTTATCCTCGAAACAGATGACCCTTCACTTCAAGGCCACGGCTTTGTATTTACATGCGGCCGCGGAAATGATTTGCAGTGCGACATGATTGCTCAACTTGCTCCTTACGCAGTTGGTCGCGACATTGCAGACCTCGCAACAAGCATGGGTGACTTCGCGCGCAGCTTGGTTCGCGATTCACAGATTCGCTGGCTCGGGCCAGAAAAGGGTGTCACTCAGATGGCAGCCGGTGCAGTTGTAAACGCTGCATGGGATCTTGTGACAAAACATGCAAAGAAGCCTTTGTGGAAGTTCCTCTCTGATCTCACACCAGAACAGATTGTCGAGCTCGTAGATTTCCGTTACATCACCGATGCCCTTACTCCTGAAGAAGCTCTCGAAATCCTTCGCAAGGCAGAGCCACAACGCGCTGCCAATGAAGCAAAGCTTCGCTCTGAAGGTCTACCTGCGTACACAACAACTCCAGGGTGGCTCGGCTATAGCGATGAAAAGATGGTCCGCCTTGCAAAGGAGGCAGTTGCAGACGGGTACACACTTATTAAATTGAAGTGCGGCGGCTCTCTTGAAGATGACAAGCGCCGCCTTCGTCTTGCGCGTGAAGCTGTGGGCCCAGATATCAAGATCGCCATTGATGCAAACCAGGTATGGGACGTTAATCAAGCTATCGAGTGGATTAAGGGCATCGGAGATGTCAATCTTCACTGGGTAGAAGAACCAACAAACCCAGATGACGTTCTTGGCCATGCAGCGATTGCAAAGGCGATTGCACCTGTTCGCGTTGCAACAGGTGAGCACGGCATGAACCGCATCCTCTTCAAGCAGATGCTTCAAGCGAAGTCATTCTCATTTATGCAGATCGATGCAACACGTGTTGCTGGCGTCAACGAGAACATTGCAAACATCTTGATGGCTGCAAAGTTCGGAGTCCCTGTCTGTCCTCACGCAGGTGGAGTCGGACTCTGTGAACTCGTTCAGCACCTTGCAATGTTTGATGCTGTTGCTGTTACAGGCCACCATGCAGGACGCGTCGTTGAATTCGTTGATCACTTGCACGAACACTTTGTTGTTCCAACAAATATTCAGAAGGCGTATTACATGCCACCTGTCGATCCAGGCACTGGCGGAGAAATGCACGCACAATCAATTGCTGACTTCACATTCCCACATGGAAAAGAATGGGCAAACGCTTAATGTCTGAATTTAAAGGTCTCACCGCTGCAGTTACTGGAGCCGGCTCTGGAATCGGTCTTGCAACTGCCAAAATGCTCGCCGCTGGTGGTGCAACTGTCTTTGGTTTAGATATCGCTGAAGGTGGACTTGCAGGAGTTGGTCAGTGGATTCAATGCGATGTCAGCGATGACACTTCAGTCGAAGCCGCATTCGCAAAGATTTCACAGCTAGACATACTTATTAATAGCGCTGCAATTAGCGCCGTAGGCAACGTTGAGGCCAATCCCTCTGATGAGTGGAACAAGGTCATGAATATCAACGTTGTCGGAATCGTTCGCACCGCGCGCTATTCACTCCCACTTCTTCGCAAGAGCAAGTGCGCATCCATCGTTAACGTCTGCTCCGTTGCAGCAACTGCAGGAATTCCAAAGCGTGCGCTCTATAGCTCAACAAAGGGCGCGGTACTTTCACTCACCATGGCGATGGCAAACGATTACGTAGCCGAAGGTATTCGCGTGAACTGTGTAAATCCAGGAACTGCAGATACTCCATGGGTGCAACGCTTATTGGCACAAGCAGCTGATCCAGATGCAGAGCGGAAGGCGCTTGAAGCTCGACAACCACTTGGTCGACTTGTCAGTGCTGATGAAGTTGCACGCGCACTTTGTTATCTTGCAAGTCCTTTGCAGGGCTCAACCACAGCCACCTCGCTCGCCGTCGATGGCGGTATGCAAGGCCTTCGAATTCCTCGATAGTTTCTTTCGCGATACGATTACGCCATCATGAGTGAAATTAATGAAGACGAGCTCAAGGCTCGACTAGATCCACTTTCTTACTCCGTCCTGCGCGAAGGTGCAACAGAGCGACCTTTCACAGGTGAATACACGGATACAGATAAAGTCGGAAGTTATCGTTGCAAGGCTTGTGGCAATGAACTGTTCAAATCAGAAACAAAATTTCATTCTGGATGCGGATGGCCATCTTTTTACGCGCCAACTGCAGATGATGCCGTCAAACTCATCGAAGATCGCTCGCTCGCGCCACGCATTCGCACTGAAGTTCGATGCGCAAATTGCGATTCTCACCTCGGCCATGTCTTTTCCGGCGAGGGTTATGACGTCCCCACCGATGAACGCTGGTGTATCAATTCAGTGGCTATGTACCTCGAAGAGAAGCCTCTCTAACGCTCAATTCGGGCTCAATCTTTACCAATTCGTTACCCGAACTTCCTAGGTTCAAGACCCCTCCTACCTCTAGATTCAGCACGTCGAAGATCTGTGCACCCTCACAGGTCGAGGCTCGTTGAAATTTCAACCTTAGAGAAAAGGACGAAAATGTCAGAAGAGAAGAACGTAGTTTCTCGCCGCTCAGTACTCAAGGGCGCAGCAATCGGTGGAGCAGCACTTGCAGCCGGTGGCGCACTCTCAGCAGAGTCTGCAAGCGCAGCAACAAGATTGAAAGGCAGCACAGTCAAGTGGACAACACGTGGCGGTGGCGCAACAGGAGACAAGATTGCTAAGGCAGTAAACGATGCCTTCACAAAGAAGACCGGTGCAAAGGTAGTTGCTCAGCAAGTTAACTCTGATGACTTCCAGAACAACTTTGCACAGATCATGCAGGGATCACCTGATGATGCATTCGGTTGGATGGCTGGATACCGCTCAAACCACTTCGGTGAAATGGGACTTCTTGCAGATCTCACACGCGAAATTGGTCACCTCAAGTCAACTCTTCCAACTGCAGCAATCAAGGGCGCAACAAGCCCAGTAACAAAGAAGCCTTACATCCTTCCAACAACTTACTACCCATGGGGCTTGCACTACCGCAAGTCAATGGTTAAAGAAATTGGAATGAACCCAGAAAAGATTAACAACTGGGATGACTTCGTTAAGTTGATGACTCTTACACAGAAGAAGGGTCTTGTTGGATACTCACTCGGCGCAAAGGGCGGCTGGGAAGCAATGGGTACATTCGACATTCTTAACGCACGTGTAAACGGCTACAAGTACCACATCGACCTACTTAACGGTCGCGCAAAGTGGACTGATGCTCGCACAAAGGAAACATTCAAGTACTTCGCACAGCTCATCCCATTCATGAACGAAAACGTCATGGATATTTCATGGGACGGCATGCGCGATCTTCTTCTCCAGAAGAAGACAGGCGCAATGATGATGGGTTCATGGTTTGCTAACGACTTCAAGGCGAAGTCACAGGCAGATTACGACGATCTATGGGTCGTTCCATTCCCAGAAATCAACCCTAAGTTCGGTGTCGACACAATTGATGCACCACTTGATGGTATTTCAGTTGCTGCAAACGGCAAGAACGTAACTGGCGGTAAGGCTCTTGCAGAGTTCTGGGCTTCACCAGAAGGTATTGCAGAAGCTGTTAAGGCTGGCGATACAAATATTTACGTATCGAAGTCATTTGATACTTCTTCATACGATGCATTCAACAAGCAGAAGCTTGCTGTTCTTGCATCAGCTAAGAACATCATGTTCTTCCTAGATCGTGATGCTCGTGGAGACTTCGCTGGTCCAGTTGTTGGTCCAGCTATTCAGAGCTTCATCAAGAAGCCTTCTGATATCAACAAGATCCTCGAAAACGTACAAGCACAATGGGATGCACTTCCAAAGAACTAATTAGTTGTTAATTAGTTAAAGTGCTAGTAAGTTAAAGGTATGAAGACGGCGGCTACGGTTAAGAAAAATCGTAGCCGCCGCTCTCTTTCCAAAACAGATCGCTTTACACTCGCGACATTCGTTGGAATCCCCACGCTTCTCCAGATAATTCTTCTCTGGGTACCGGCAGTCGTAACAATTATTCTCTCGTTTACATATTGGAACGGGATTCGCCTTAAGGATATTCAGTGGGCTGGAATTCAGAACTATAAAAATATCTTTGTAAATAACCCTCTCTTTTATCAGGCTCTGAAGAACAACGGTATTTGGCTGGCTTTCTTCGTCTTGATTGCGACTCCACTCGGAATCATGTTGGCGTATCAAATTGATCGCGGCATTAAAGGTCATGCTTTCTACGAATCAATTTATTACTTGCCTGTAGTTCTCTCACTCGCAGTAATTGGAATCATCTGGAACTTTATGTTGCAACCAGGTGGCTTCGTACAGGGCTTGATGGGTCGCGATATTGGAAATGCGATTTCTATTTATGGTGACCCGAAAATCAATACCTGGGTAATCCTTGGAATCGCATCGTGGCGACATATTGGCTACATCATGCTTCTCTATTTATCAGGCCTCAAGTCTGTTGATCCCGCGCTCAAAGAAGCAGCAGCTATTGATGGCGCAACTGAATGGCAGATATTCCGCAAGATTATTTTGCCAACGATGCAGCCAGTTAACATCATCATTGTGGTTATTACCTTGATTGAATCCTTACGTGCATTCGACTTGGTTTACATCATCTACGGAAGCCCAACAATCTTCCCGTTGCTCAACCTCTTGGTTTTCCAGAACTTTGCTGGTCAAGGAATATCTATGAAGGGCGCTGCCTATGCGGTAATCCTGCTCCTTCTCTGCATCGTCCCAATCATTACCTATCTTCGAATTAGCTTTAAAGAGGATCTCAAATGAGCACCGGTGTAGTTCAGAGCGAGCAGTATCGCAATAGCCAGAAGCGTAAAGACACCTTCATCTCAATCTTCATCGGAATTTTTGCCTTTGTCTGGATCTTCCCAATCCTCTGGACTGTCTGGACATCACTTCGTCCCTATAACGACATTATTTCCTACGGTATTTTCTCGTGGCCACGTCACATCACGCTCGACAATTACTTCAACGCGATACGTGAAATGCAAATTGGTAAGTATCTTCTCAACTCACTCATCGTGACAGTGCCATCAGTCATCTTGACTCTCTTCTTTGGTTCACTGGTTGCCTTCGTCGTGACTCGCTACCAATACAAATTTAACTTGACTCTGCTCTTGCTCTTTACAGCAGGAAATATGCTTCCAATCGTTCTTACCTACATCCCAGTATTCTGGATGTTTATCTGGGTAGGCGAGCTTTTCGGAAACCGCAATCTTTTGTACAACAACTACGGCGGATTGATTCTGGTCCACGTTGGATTCCAAGTTGGTTTTGCAACCTTCGTGCTCTCTTCCTATATGAAGACGATTCCAAAAGAGATTTCAGAGTCTGCGACTATCGATGGCGCAAACGTCTTCCGCCATTACTTCAACGTCATCCTTCCTTTGCTCCGTCCAGCGCTAGCAGCACTGAGCGTGCTTATGACGACATGGATCTACAACGAATTCTTCTGGGCACTTGTATTGATGTCCGATGACTCAAAGCGCCCAATTACCTCGGCGCTGCGTCGTTTGCAGGGTCAGTACGTCACAGACTTCAACTTGTTGGCAGCGGGTGCAATCATCGCAGCATCACCAACCGTGATCATGTTCTTCATCTTGCGTAAGCAATTTATCGCTGGACTGACCCTCGGC
>WLKV01000026.1 GCA_009701085.1 Actinomycetota bacterium
GGTGGAAAGCTTGGCAATGGAAAGCAGTGGTGGTCTTGGATCACTCTCCACGATGTTATCCGTGCCATTACATTCTTACTTGAAAATAAAGTTTCAGGTCCAGTTAATCTGACATCACCAAACCCGGTGACCAATCAAGAATTTACATCCGCGCTTGCTCGTGCGATGCATCGCCCGGCTCTCTTTCCAGCTCCTGCTATCGCCCTAAAAATTGCGCTCGGTGGTTTCTCATCTGAAATCTTGGGAAGTAAGAAGGTCATTCCACAAGCGCTCACCGATGCTGGCTTTACATGGGATTACCCACACATCACCAACGCTCTAACAGCTTTAATTCAGGAGTAACTCCTGCGCCGCAAGGCGTCCCGATAAGAGTGCGCCATTCTGCGAAGGCGCAGTTCGATAATCACCAGCAATAAAGAGTCCATCCGCAATTTTTGCGGAGTGTGCTCCTTGGGTGCCTACGCCAAAGATTGGCAATGACTTTGGAATCTCATACTTGGCGATGAGAGACCAATCAGATGTTGAAACGCCCCACATGGTTGCAAGATGTCTGCGCACCTCTGATTCGGAAGCGAATTCAATAGTCGTCGATGAGAGCAAGGTCTTTCCAAGCGGGGCGTAGTGCGGCACCATATGTGAGATCGCTATCGAATTAATAACAGGTCCTCGCGCCTGACCATCAATGAGTAGTCGATTGGATTGCGTCATTTCAAAAGGAACTTCGTGATACCAGGTGGTGCTTGAGGCGAGTTTGGGGACGTTGGGAATATCCAATAGCTGCGCTGCAGTAGTGAGATCTGCCGCAACAATAACTGCATCAGCTTTCACGTCATTGAGTGAATCAATGCGAGTATTGAGGTGAATTGTTTGAACTCGTCGAGCAAGTGCTTTCGCTAACTCCCCCGCGCCTAGCGCTGGTAGACCAGGCTTGCCAGAGATAAAGGAGCGAATAATCTCCTTGCCACTGACTGCATCAACGTTGGATGGAGAAGTGAGAAAGACACCTGATAAGAACGGTTTGAGGACACGATGATAAAGATTGCCGTAACGCAAGAGTTCATCTTCCACTGAATGGCCAGACTTTGCTGGGCTGGTGAGGTAACCGATGAAACTCAACTTCGCAAAGATGGATCCGGTTGCAGAGTTCAGGGCTGACAAAGGGTTGTGGCGAGGATCGCCTAAGGAAATAATCTTCTGATCGATTGAAATATCGATAGATCGTGAAGCTTCTACAAAATCTATTTCAGAGATCACATCTAAACGAAGTAACTCTGGATAGTGTGAGTTGATGAGTTGAAATCCTCGATCTAATCGATATCCATCGATGAGATCTGTTGTAACTCTGCCGCCGACTCGATCTGAAGATTCATAGACCTCAACGTCGCATCCGGCTTCCTGCAGCGTGATCGCTGCACTCAAACCTGCAAGGCCAGCGCCTACAACTGCTACCTTCTTATCGGACACTGATTTCACGCGCCTTATCAATAATGGAGGCAACGGCGAGGATTTGATCTCTGCTCACTGGCATCGGATTCTTGCCTTCGAGTGCACCTGCAACTTCTAAATAAAACTGCCCGTAATTTCCGGGTACTGCTTGAATTTCTTCGCGTTGATCGCCGCGTTGAATGTAAGCCTTGGACGATGTAGGCACCTGCCAGATTCCACCTTCAGGATAATTTCCGGCCCGTAGGAGAGCTTCTTGTGGATCGAGTTCTTCGATGATGAGGGCGCCTTCAGTGCCTAGTGCGCGAATGCGCGGGCCTGTTGACCCGGAAATTGCACTGACAGAACAATAAGAATCAACGCCTGAGTGGTGTCGGAGATTGAGAACCACATCGTCTTCAGAATCTCCTCGAATCTTTCGAATACTGGCATAGGTGAGATCTGCCGGTCCAAATGCATCAAGGGCAGTTGAAAGCAAATGTGTTTGAAGGTCTAGGAGTAAGCCGCCGCCTTCTTCAGGCGAGAGAGTTTCACGCCAAGCCGAAGGGTTTAACTGAGGGCGGTACCGTTCAAAACGCGAATCAAGTCGAAAAACTTTTCCGATGAGGCCATTATTAGCTACCTTCTTGAGCGTCAACATATCGCTATCCCATTGACGGTTATAGAAAGCAGTGACCGGCACTCCGGATTTATCGCTGGCATCAAGAATGCGAAGAGTTTCAGCAACAGTGCGCCCCATTGGCTTCTCAACAACGACTGGAACTCCTGCAGCAATTCCGGCAAGTGCATGTTCTGTATGAACGGAGTTCGCTGTAGCAACAACTACCAGGTCGAGATCCTGTGCAAGAAAGTCAGTGAAATTCTCAACTACTTTGACGAGTGGAAAATCTTCCTTCGCCTGACGTGCGCGCGTTGAATTGCCGGTAAGAACTGTTGCGACTTCAAATCCGCACCCTTTTAATAAGGGAGCATGAAATGAACGTCCAGCGAGTCCGTAACCGGCAATTCCTACGCGCATCGGGTATTACTTATTCTGCAACTTTGACGGCCACCAGATCTTTGGGCCAATCTCATGAACAAGAGCTGGTACAAGAATCGAGCGAACGATAATTGTGTCGAGAAGTACGCCAAATGCCACTGCAAAGCCAAGCTCGGCAAGCGGAACCAGTGGAAGTAGTCCAAGTACGGCAAATGTTGCCGCAAGTACGATTCCAGCTGAAGTAATGACGGCACCTGTGACGGTGACGCCCTTAATAACTCCAGCGCGTGTGCCAATCTTCTGTGACTCTTCGCGTACACGAGTCATGAGGAAGATGTTGTAATCGATACCGAGTGCAACCAAGAAGATAAAGGCGAAGAGTGGGAATGAGTTATCTCCCCCAGCAAAGCCAAATACATGGTTGAAGACAAGGGCACAGACTCCAAGAGTTGCGAAGTATGAGAGAACTACCGTTCCAAGAAGAACGACAGCGCTCAGGATGCTTCGCAGAAGTAGGCCAAGGATGAGAGTGATAACAATCAAGATAATCGGAATGATTGTCTTATTGTCACGATCATTGGCAGTACGCACATCGAAATAGACAGCGCTTGTTCCGCCGACGAGCGATGTTGAATCTGCAGCATGTGCCAGGCGACGAATCTCGGGGATGTCATTTCCTGCCTCGACGCTATCGGGCGCCTTATCGAGAGTGACATTGAGGATTGCACGATTTCCAACAACCTTCATCGCAGGAAGAGGCTGCCCTGGAACTGGAATTCCATCAAGCTGTGGAGTGACATCTGTAACTCCTGGAGCGTTCTTGAGTGCTGCAGTGACAGCGCCAACCTTGTTGACGTTCACAACTACTTGAGTTGGATCGCCTTCTCCACCAGGGAAGTGCTTGGTAAGTAGGCGCTGGCCAACAACAGATTCAGGATTACCTGTAAAAGTATCGACTGTTCCAATTCCATCGGCCTTCAGTGTTGTCGATGCAAAAGCGAAGAGAAGGAGAACGGTTCCAGAAATAACCCAAGCCTTACGAGGATTGCGACCGATTGCTCCGCCAACCTTTGACCACGTTCCTGACATCACGTGATCATCGCCATCGTTACGTGGAATGCGTGGCCAGAAGATCCAGCGACCGAAGACCAAGAGGAGCGCTGGTAGCAAGGTAAGAATTGTGATCATTGCGCAGACAATGCCGATGGCACCAATAGGGCCAAGACCTGCTGTATTTGTTAACTGGCTAAAGAGAAGAATGAGGAGGGAGATAGAGACAGTTGAACCGGAAGCCAAGATAGGTTCCCAAACTCCCTTATATGCCGCACGCATCGCATCGAAACGATTCTCGTGGTGATGTAGCTCTTCACGATAACGCGCAATCAATAAGAGCGCATAGTCGGTCGCCGCACCGATAACCAATACAGAGAGAATTCCCTGAGACTGGCCATCGACATCGATGATGTTGTTCTTTGCAAGCAAGTAGACGATTCCACCCGCTGTGGTGAGAGCAAACATCGCTGACAGGAGAGGAATGATCCAGAGAACTGGCGAGCGATAAACAACAATGAGAATGATTGCTACAACTCCGAGTGTCGTAAGGAGAAGAGAAGAATCGAGAGTTCCAAAAGCGCCGAAGAGATCGCCGAGCAATCCACCTGGTCCAGTCACATAGTGAGTGACACCATTTGCCTCTGCGATTGGCTTGATATCTTCGCGGAGCGCTTCAACTACGGCAGGTAGTACGGGCTTATCGTTAGGAAGAATCTTCGCAATGGCATTTCCATCAAGTGGGACATTTGCCAAAATCGCTTCTCCATCTTGCGATGGGAAAACTGAAATCACTTGTCCTGGAGCTAGATAGTCAGAGATCTTCGCATCGGTGCCATCGAGCGTAAGCGCCCCTACTCCGGCCATATGCTCATTGATCGCACCAAGCGCTTGAGGATTTACCTTGCCTTCAAAGAGAATAAGTGTCGGAAAGTTGAAGGAGTCATCTCCTGAAAACTTCTTGATCTCATCGGCAGCAAGTGTGGCTTCTGCACCCTTTGGTAAGAATGAAGAGTTGTTATTCTCTTGAACAGAGGTGAGCTTGCCAAAGAGTGGTCCAAAGACGCCGGTGAGCATGAACCAGACGATGACGACCAACATTGCGATAGCAAATGGCTTACGAGATTTCTGAGCAGTACTTGTAGACACGATAGGTAAGGCCTTTCAGGCTTTGTTTTATGCGTAATTCGCGAGAGGGCTAGCCTACCTTTAGGCTGTACCTGTGCCACTTGTTAGCGCCTCCTCCGATAGAAATATTTCCAATATTTCTATCGAAATACAACGCTCTGGCCTCGTCCCCTATGAAGAAGCTCTAGCGAATCAACGCTTCGTACATTCAGAAGTTTCACAGGGAATTCGCCCCAACACTTTGATCCTTCTCGAGCACCCATCTGTATACACCGCTGGAAAACGCACAACTGAAATTGAAAAGCCAACAGATGGGACTCCAGTAATTGATGTTGATCGCGGCGGAAAAATTACGTGGCATGGACCAGGACAACTTGTTGGATATCCGATTGTGAAATTGGCAAAGCCCACCGAACTTGTTGGATTTGTCCGTGAGATTGAAGCTGGTCTCATCAAGGTCTGTTCAGAATTCGGAATTACTACCCAGCGAGTCGATGGTCGCTCAGGGGTTTGGATCCGCGATGCACGCGGGGATAGAAAGATTGCCGCCATTGGTATCCGAGTGGCCCAGGGTGTATCCATGCATGGTTTCGCACTCAATGTGAATCCGGAGCTCGGAGCATTCAATAGAATCATCCCCTGCGGCATTGATGACGCGGAAGTAACCTCGATGGCGCAAGAGCTATCAAGGGTAATCTCCATCGATGAAGTAGCGCCCGTTGTAGAAAAGTTCTTAACCGAAACTCTGATGAAGGTGAGCGCATGACAATCGCACCCGAAGGTCGCAAGTTACTTCGTATCGAAGCGCGCAATACCGAGACTCCGATTGAACGTAAGCCCGAGTGGATTAAGACCCGCGCCAATATGGGCCCTGAGTACACACGCTTACGTTCGCTCGTGAAGAGCGAAGGACTTCACACAGTCTGCCAAGAAGCAGCATGTCCAAATATCTTTGAATGCTGGGAAGATAAAGAAGCAACTTTCCTCATCGGTGGCGAGCGTTGCACTCGACGTTGCGATTTTTGCAATATCGATACAGGAAAGCCAGAAGAACTCGATCGCGATGAACCTCGTCGCGTGGCAGAATCTGTGCAATCAATGGGACTGAAGTACGCAACCATTACTGGCGTTACTCGTGATGATCTCGATGATGAAGGTGCTTGGCTTTATGCAGAGACAATTCGAAAAGTCCACGAGTTAAATCCTGGTACTGGAGTTGAAATGCTTGCTCCAGATTTCAGCGGCAACCCTGTCTATCTCAACGAAGTCTTCGAAACCCGACCTGAGGTATTTGCGCATAATCTCGAGACTGTTCCACGTATCTTTAAGCGCATTCGCCCCGCATTCACGTACGAACGTTCGCTCAACGTTATTACCCAAGCCCGTGAGTTTGGATTGATTACAAAGTCCAATCTCATTTTGGGCCTCGGAGAAACTCGTGAAGAGATTTCACAAGCGCTTGTCGATCTTCATGCGGCGGGCTGCGATCTCATCACCATCACCCAATACCTTCGTCCAACAAATAAACATCATCCTGTTGAACGTTGGGTCAAGCCAGATGAGTTTGTAGAGCTTGCTAAGGAAGCAGACGAGATAGGTTTTAGCGGCGTCATGAGTGGTCCACTTGTACGCAGTTCATATCGTGCGGGCCGTCTCTATAAGCAAGCGCTCGAGAAGCGAAGCTTGCGTGGCTGATCTCGTATATCCCCCAGTCATCGTCGCCATCAAGGCATTCTGGAAGTATCTCGGGCTGCAATTTGATTTTCACGGCGAAGAAAATATTCCTCGTGATGGCGGATCCATTCTTGCTATCAATCACATCGGTTATCTTGATTTTGCACTTACCGGAACAGCAGCACTTCCAGCCGGTCGCTACGTTCGATTTATGGCGAAGAAAGAGATCTTCGATAATAAATTAGCTGGACCGTTGATGCGCGGCATGCACCACATCTCTGTCGATCGCTCAAATGGTTCTGCATCTTTCGTCACCGCACTTCGCGCATTACGTGCCGGGGAAATTATCGGAATCTTTCCTGAAGGAACAATTTCGGTCAGCTTTGAGATTAAAGAGTTGAAATCTGGAGCCGTGCGATTAGCTATGGGCGCTGGCGTTCCCATCATCCCCACCATCGTCTGGGGTTCTCAGCGCATCTGGACGAAGAAGGTAAAGCGCAATCTACGCCGCAAGAATGTGCCGATTACCGTAGCTTTTGGAGAGCCTCTCTACTTCGATAAGAAATCTGATGTCGAGGCTGGCGAGAAGCTTCTGCGCGAAACCATGCTTGCGATGCTCCATGAAGTTCAGGAAAAGTATCCAGATTCACATGAGGGACAGCGCTGGGCGCCTGTGCGCCTTGGTGGTACAGCCCCTGCTCCCCTAAACTAACGCGCATGTTTAAGAAGAAGAATAAAGAAGCAAAGATCAAGACTCCTCGTTTTCAGACATTTCGCGATGCTTATAACGTCACAAAATCTGTAAAACCTTGGATTGGAATAGCCCTCGCAGGAATCTTCGTCGTCGTCCTCGTTGTTGGTATTTCCCTTGGTTTCGCCTTCGGTCATCCTGTCTACGGTGGCTTTGTCACTATTCCTTTGGCTGCACTTGCAACCATGTTCTTCTTTACTCGTGTCGCAGGTTCTGCTGCTTA